>JBFYQB010000113.1:0-21042 GCA_041302955.1 Flavobacteriales bacterium | reverse complement strand
GGCTGACAGGTGCAGATGCCGAGAGCATAGGCGCGCAGCAGTGCCGCTCGTTGATGGCCACCATCTCTCAGCGCGAATGGAACATGCAGGCCGAGGGCGCGGTCATTCCCAACAAGCCCTTCCGTTTCCTTCTCAATTACAGGAATGTGGGCGAGGCTGCGGCTTCCACATGGCCCGCATTCGTGCAGGTGGCCAAGCTCGACCCGTTGGAATACCGCGCCAGTGCCCGCCAGAACTATGGGGAAAAAATGGTGCAGTGGCTCCAGAAGCACAGCACCAGCGTGACCTCCAAGCAATTTGCCCTGCCGAACGGTGGCGACTTCCGCCCACACAGCATCGAGCTTCCATTGGATGGCCTGTCCATTGGCACCTACGTCATTTTTGTGGGGACGGATGAAAGCCTCAGCACCAGCAAGCAGGCCGTGGCCTTCGCGGTGATCACTGTCTCTGACCTCACCTTGGTGAAACGCCAACAGCAGGACGGTACCACTTTGCTGCAAGTGCTTTCGCGGGATGGCGGCAAGCCTGTTGCGGGGGCCAGACTCGAACTGCTGCAATTGGTATATGACCGTAAGGCACGCACCAATGACTATCAGCTCTCCACCACGCTGCGCACCGATGCCAATGGCGAGGCCACGTGGAAGACCGAAGGCGGCAACTATCAGGGGTTCATCGTTGATGTGCATACCGACACCGACCGTCTCATCACAGCCGACAATCTCTATGCGCAGCACCGCGAGGAGGATGTGCGCTGGAACAACGAGACCCAGTTCTTCCTCGACCGCGCCATCTATCGTCCGGGGCAGACCGTCCATTTCAAGGGCATTTCCCTTCGCAGCGATGGCAAGGAGGTGGAGCGCATTGCCAATGCCACCACCACCGTGCGCCTGTTCGATGCTAATGGGCAGGAGACCGCCTCGCTCGGCCTGCGTACCAACACGTTCGGCACCTTCTCCGGCACCTTCATCGCGCCAAGGGGTGGGTTGAATGGCTTCATCAGCATCGGCAACGAGTATGGGTCGCACAGTTTCCGTATGGAGGAGTACAAGCGGCCCAAGTTCGAGGTGTCGCTCGATGCGCCCAAGGAGCAGTTCCGCGTGGGCGACACCGTGGCCGTCATCGGACTGGCGAAGTCCTATGCTGGCGTGCCATTGGCGGGTGTGGAGGTCAAATACCGCGTCACCCGCTCGGCCCGTTTCCCTTATCCATGGCGGTGCTGGGGCTGGTTCCCGCAGTCCAATCCCAAGCAGGTGGCCTACGGAACAGCCACCACCGATGCATCGGGCGCATTCACCGTGCGGTTCGAGGCGCAGCCCGACCCCTTGCTCCGCGCCACCTACTTCCCCGTGTTCAGCTATGCTATTGAGGCCGATGTGACCGACCTGAGCGGGGAGATGCAGACGGGCAGCAGCTCGGTCTCCATCGGGTTTCACGCCCTCGACCTGAACATCAGTCTGCCCGACATCATGGAGAAAGAGGCCGTGAAGAGCGCCACCATCTCCAGCACCAATCTTTCTGGCGAAAAACAGGCAACGGATGTCAGCGTCACCGTGTGGCGATTGAAGGCCAACGAACGCATTCTGCGCAACAGGTCATGGGAAAAGCCCGACACCACGCTGCTCACCGAGGCCGAGCATTGGAAGCTGTTTCCCAACGACCCCTATCGCAACGAGAGCGACCCTGCCACATGGCAAAAGGGCGAAAAAGTGTTGGAAACCCGGCTGAACACGGGCAAGGACGGCCAACTCGACCTCTCCTCCCTCAAGACCAAAGCAGTTGGGCGCTATCTGGTGGAACTGACCGCCACCGATGCCTTTGGCACAGAGGTGAAACAGCAGCAGCAGTTCCTTCTTATGGATAAAAAGGCCACAACGCCTGCTATTGCCACCACCGCATGGTTCCATCCGCTAAAGGCTGCCTACCAACCGGGCGACCAACTGGAACTGCTCATCGCCACCTCCTACACCGATGTGCGCTTTCGCGTGGAGGTGGAAGTGAAGGAGAAAGGATACTCTACCAACAAGCTGATTTTCAGTGAGGTTATTGCATTGAGTAATGCCCAACGTCTGTTGAACATTCCTGTAACGGAGGAATGGCGTGGCAATGCCGAGGTCCATATCACTGCGGTGCGCAACAACGAGCTGTTAAGCTGGACGCATTCTGTCAGCGTGCCCTTCACCAACAAGGAGTTGGACGTGAAACTGGAGACCTTCCGCAAGGAAATGAGCCCCGATGATGCTGAGGAATGGACGCTACGCATCACAGATAGGAAAGGCAATGCCGTAAGGGCAGAATTGCTGGCAACGATGTATGATGCCTCGCTCGATGCGCTGGCTCCGAATGCTTGGGATTTGCAGCCCTATCGTTTCCTCAATGCACGCTTCCATTGGGGAAGTAACTCATTTGGAATGGCGCAGGCGCAGAATTGGGAGCACGAGGATTGGAGAGTGAAACACGGCAGCTTTGAGTCAAGGAGTTTTGAGGAGTTAAACTGGTTCGGGCATTATTTCGGAGGTAGAAGTTTTGGCTTTAGAGGAGAGTATGATCGCATGGCAAGTACCGCAGGTGTGGCTTTGCGGGAGAGCAAAATAATTCAGAATCAAAGTGCGAAGAAGTCCGAAGCAAGTATGGACATGTCCGCAGCCCCAGCAGCCAGTGGAATGGCCATGGACGAAGATGACTATGCACGCGAGTCCAGCAACGCAGAGGAACCCAAAGCCCCGGAAGTAAAGATGCGCTCTGATTTCAGCGAGACGGTGTTCTTCCATCCGCATCTGCTTACGGACGATGCGGGCAGGGCTACCATCGCTTTCAAAGCTCCGCAAAGCCTCACCCGGTGGAAATTCATGGGCCTTGCCACTACCACCGACCTGAGCATTGGCACCATCACCGAGGAAGTGGTGACGCGCAAGCAGTTGATGATCACGCCCAACTATCCACGGTTTGTGCGCGAAAGTGACAAGCTCATCTTCCAAGTGAAGGTGGATGTGTTGGATAGCACGGTTTTCGATGCTCATGCTTCACTGGAGATGCAGGACGCACTTAGTGGAGAAACGCTAAATCAGAAATTCGAAATTCGAACTTTGAAATTCGGAAATGGAAGTATAGTCGCTGCTTGGGATATTGACATTCCTGAAGGAATCTCCGCTATCAAATTCACAACGAAGGCTTGGGCAACAGGTAAAAACGAAAACGGTTTAACAAGAACCCACAGTGATGGTGAGGAGAAGACCATCCCAGTGCTGGCCAACCGCATGTTGGTGACCGAGGCGATGCCGCTGCCTGTGCGAGGCAAGGGGACGCACAATTTCACGTTCGAGAAGTTGAAGAATTCCACTTCGACCACGCTGCGCCATCTGGCGCTGACTTTGGAGTTCACACCCAATCCTGTGTGGTTGGCGGTGTTGTCGCTGCCTTACATGATGGAGTATCCGTATGAGTGCTCGGAGCAGCTATTCAGCCGCTACTATGCCAATGCCATCGGGGTGCATCTGGCCAATTCCGACCCGGCCATCAAGCGGGTGTTCGACCAATGGAAGCGGTCTGCACAGCAGAAAGAAGGCGATGCGTTCCTCTCGCAACTGGAGAAGAACCCCGAACTGAAACAGGCCCTGCTCACCGAGACGCCTTGGGTGCGCGATGCGCAGGACGAGACCGAGCAACGCAGACGCATTGCCGAGCTTTTCGACACCGAAAGGATGGAGGCGGAGCTGCTTACCACCATCAAGAAACTGAAGCAGAACCAACAGGCAGACGGTGGTTGGGGATGGTTCAACGGGCTGCGGAGCGACCTCTACATCACACGCCACATCGTAGCTGGGTTCGGTAAGCTGCGCACCATGGGCGTGTGGCAGATGGATGCCGACACCCGCGACATGCTGGCCCAGGCGGTGAAGTTCATGGACGAGGAAGTGGTGGAATATCACAAGAACACCATCAAAGAGAAGAACCGTGTGCCCGACTGGTTCGAGCTGCATTCGGCCTTTGCCCGTTCGTTCTGGTTGAAGGATTTCGCCACGGGAACGGCTGTAGACAAGGCTTATTCAGACATTCTTTCCCGTATAAAACTGCATTGGACCAAGTTCGATGCTGCGCAAAAGGGGCTTGCTGCCGTGATCCTGCACCGCAACGGAATGACCAAGGATGCCAAGCAGATGCTGGTGTCGCTGCGCGAAACATCAACCAAGAGCGTGGAGTTCGGCACGTATTGGGCCATGGACAAGGGCTACTACTGGCATCAGGCCCCGATAGAGAACCATGTGATGATCCTCGAGGCATTTCACGAAGTGGAAAAGGACACCGCCATGGTGGCCGAGATGAACATCTGGCTATTGAAACAGAAGCAGACCCAACGCTGGGAGACCACCAAGGCCACGGCCGAGGCGTGCTATGCGCTGCTGAGCACGGGAGGTGCCGATTTCAACACGCAGCCGATGGTGAGCATCACTTTAGGCAACGAGACCATCGACCCGCGAAAAGACCCCGACATGAAGACCGAGGCGGGAACGGGCTATTTCAAGACCAACTGGACGGGCAAGGCCATCACCCCGAAAATGGGCAACGTGACCGTGACGAAGGACAACAAGGGTGTGGCATGGGGAGCGGTCTATTGGCAGTATTTCGAGGATCTGGACAAGATCACCGGGGCGCAGGACAACCCAATCAAGATGCAACGCGAGGTGATGCTGCGCGAGGACACGCCCAACGGCCCTGTGCTGCGGCCTTTGGATGCCAAGACGGTGCTCAAGGTGGGCGACCGCGTGCAGGTGCGCATCGTGCTGACCACCGATCGCCACATGGAATACGTGCATCTGAAAGACATGCGTGCAGCCAGTTTTGAGCCGCGCGAACAGCTTTCTGGCGCGGCCTATCAGGAGGGTGTGGGCTATTACCGCAGCACCACCGATGCGGCCATGAACTTCTTTTTCGGCTACCTGCCCAAAGGCACGTTCGTCTTCGAGTATGGCCTAAATGTGACGCAGGCAGGCGAGTTCAGCAACGGCATCTCGCAGTTGCAGTGCATGTATGCGCCTGAGTTCACCACGCATAGTGCGGGGGTGAGGATGCGGGTGGAGTGAGCAGATGTGCTGAGTTTGATGCAAGGCTAACGCTAAAGGCGTTTGTTATTGTCCGAACTCAATTGACTTTATTTGTAGGAAATAAAACCTGCAACCATGCGTGTTCTTTCACTCCTGACATTTCTGATGGCACTGAATGTGCAACCGCTGTGGGCACAATGCACCCTTGATCTTGGTGCAGATACCGCGCTTTTTTGCGAGGGATCCTGTGTTCCGATTGATGCTGGTGCGGATTGGACATCGGTCAGTTGGTCGAATGGAGAGACCAGTGCAGAAATGTGCGCACAACAGACAGGATGGCATGTGGCAACGGTGGTGGATGGTCTTGGCTGTGAGGCAACTGACTCGGTCTATGTTATCAAACTGATCTATTATGCCTCCGCACAAGAGCAAGAGATCTGTTTTGGTCAAGAAGTGGGATTGACGGCACAGCTTCATGGCGAATTGCAGTCATTGGGGTCTTATAACCAAGTGACCTATCTCCCTGATGGCAGCTGAGTGAATTATGAAACTGATATTCTGGTAGAAGGTCTTCCAACGGGCAGTGTTTATGAAGGCGGGGAGGGTTTCTTGGAAATATGCGCCAATATGGAACACAGTTATCTGGGCGATCTGGAAATGATGCTTACCTGTCCCAATGGAACCAGTGTGAACGTATTCAATGCCTACACGAGCAATAATGGATTGTTTCCTGATGGCTTTGGCGGAGGAGGTACGTTTCTGGGGCAAGCGATGGATGTTGCAAATGGCACGCCCGGAGTGGGTTGGGACTACTGTTTCTCGGACATGACTGCTTGGGGAACTTTGGGAGATGAATTGGCGTTGGGAAATACCCTTCCCTCTGGCGGACAAACCCCCGGAAACTCAATGGCTCCCGGCACATACCTCCCAGAGGAGTCTTTTGATGCATTGATCGGGTGTCCATTGAACGGCAACTGGACAATTACCATTAGAGACAATATTAGTATTGACGATGGGTATATCATGTTTTGGGGCATAGGCATTGCCACTGACCTTGGCCCTGTGACATACAGTTGGAGTACGGGTGATGTTGCCCAAACCATTACGACACCAATATCCGAAACAGACGTTTGGGTAGAAATGACGTTACAAGGTGTAACATGTACTGATACCGTTTCGTTGGTAATAAATCCGTTGCCCGGAATATCCTTGGGAATCGCAAACTCTACGTGCAATGAGAGCACAGGAGTTATCGAACCATTTCTGATTGACTCATTTCTGATTGAATTGCTCGGGACTTCTGATCTTCCACTATCCTCCTTTGGCCTCGACCCAGGCCTTTATAGCGTGACAGTGTACTCTCCCGCTGGATGCCCTGCCGATACGGTGATTGAAATTTCTCTAGACATCGACTCAGTGGAAAACATCATTGGTGCCACCGTGGTCTTTCCTGGTCAGGAGTTCACCTATTCGGTACCATTTAGCGAATGCCTGAACTATTTCTGGACCATCGATAACGGCACCATTGTTTCTGGACAAGGAACCAATGAGGTATCCGTATTCTGGAACGATAGCATTACGGGATGGATCTCCGTGAGTATGTCGGAGACCCGCTCGTTTGAACAGACGGTCATACTATATGTGGGTACTGCAACGGGAATTGGTGAAATAAATGCGGCCAATATCCAATTGGGCCCAAATCCATTCACATCAGAAATCAACATAAACAGCGATGTGCGCATCCACGCGGCAGAGGTGTTTGATGCAACAGGCAGAGTGGTGTTCCGCACCTTAAATGTGAATAGCACAAGGGCTGTTCTGGCATTAGAGTCGCTTCAGGCTGGAGCTTACTGGCTTCTCCTTGAAACGGACAAGGGAATAATTTCGAAGCAAATCCATAAGCAGTAAGTTACTTGCAGCTCTCCGACAAGTAGCGCCTACCCCACTATCCCGTTCTGGAAGGCGAAGCGAATGAGTCCGGCCACGTTGTGGATGTCGAGCTTGTTCATCAGGTTGGTGCGGTGGGTGTCCACGGTTCGGGAACTGATGAAGAGCATGTCACCGATCTGTTTGCTGCTAAGTCCTTCGGAGATGAGCCGCAGTATCTCGCGTTCGCGATCGGTGAGTTCGGCAGGAGCCCCGCTGGCAGCAGTGAGCACTTCGCGTTCTGCCAGTTTCTGCGACACTTCTTCGGAGAAGTACTTCTGCCCTTTCATCAGCTTGCGGATGGCCAGAAGGAGTTCATCGCGGTCTATGTTCTTGAGCACATAGCCGTCCGATCCGCAGTCCATGAGCTTCTGCACCATGGCGCGTTCGTTGTGCTGGGTGAGGGATAGGATCTTGATATCGGGCATGGTGCGCTTGATGCGTATGGTGGCCTCCATGCCGTCCATCACAGGCATGTTGATATCCATGAGAACGACATCCACCTTGAAGAGCTTGAGCATATCGATGGCCACTTTGCCATTGTTGGCCACGGCCACACATTCAAAACCATCGGCATCGTCTATCAGCGCCTTGAGCCCATCGAGCACGATCTGGTGGTCATCAACAAGCATTACACGTATCTCCTCTCTCATGCTATGGGAATTCTGATGGTTGCCACGGTGCCTTGCTGAGGGCTTGCCGCGTAGGTCACTTCTCCGTTAAGGGCCTTTGCGCGGCTGCTTATGTTCATGAGGCCAATGCCATTGCGATTGGCCGCGTCCTCGAAGGCGAATCCTTTGCCGTTGTCCTCGACCACCAGCACTAGATGGCTGCCGGTCTGCAGCAGCTGCACCGATAGGGCGGAGGCGCCCGCATGCTTGATGATGTTGTTGATGAGTTCCTGACAGATGCGGTAGAGGCTCACTTCCACATGTTCGGGATAGCGCTTATCGTCCACGCGATGATGCTCGAACTCGTAGCGGATATCGGTAGGGCTGAAGGTCTTCTCCAGCAGATCGGCCAGAGCGGGAACGAGACCCAGTTCGCCCAAGGCGCGGGGCATCATGCGGTGGCTAATGGTGCGGAGCTCGTCTATGGAGCCGTCAAGCAGGGAGGAGGTCTCTTTGAATCCGGCCTGCTGTTCGGGTGTGAGCGCAGCATTGCGCAGCTGATTCTGAATGCGCAGTTTGAGCCCCGTTAGGCCTTGCACCACCCCGTCATGCAGATCTTTTGCAATGCGCTTGCGCTCTTCTTCTGTAGCGGTGAGCACAGCGCGGATGCCCATCTCGCGTTCGCGGATGATGGCCGCATCGCGTTCTGCCTGCGCTTTGCGCTTGGTGCGCTGCGTATAGAACAGAGCGGAGAGCGCAAGGATGATGAGTGCGGAGATGAGGATGATGATGTAGCGGTTTCTGCGTTCGGCAATGAGGGATGTTTCAGCCACGGTGCGCTCCTGTTCCTCTATTTGCCTGTCTTTGACAGCAGTGCGATATTTCAATTCCAGCTCTTCTACCGCTTGGCTCTTTTCGAGATTGAGCACACTGTCTTTCATGGAATCCATGCGGATGAGCAGTGATGTTGCCTTCTGATGATCGCCAAGGTCGCGATGCAGCAGCGCGGTCTCATAGAGTATCTTCCAGTAGAGTTTGGCGTCTGTGGCCGGTGCGAGAATTTCCCGTGCCTTGGAGAGGCGGGCCATGGCCTGTTGGGTATCGCCCTGATTGCGCAATATCGATCCCATGTAGAACAGTGTGGAGGCGCTGGAACGGAAGTTGCCCAACCGATCGCTTATCTCCAAGGCTTTTTGAAGTGCAGCAAGGGCTTCGGGCATCCGCTTCACCTTCACGAATTGACTCCCAAGATTGTGGTAGCTCTTCGCCAGCCCATAATCATCCTTTACTTCGATCTTGATAGGTATGGAGCGCTCGAGGTAGTAGATGGCAGAATCGTACTTGTCCAGATCGCCATAGATGAGACCGATGTTGGTATAGCTTGCCCCAATGCCATATTTCTCACCGATCTGTTTGCGCAGATCGAGCGCTTTGAACGAGTAGGTGAGGGCCTCTTTGAAATTGGAATCTTCCCAAAGGATCAGGCCGATATTATTGTAGGTGTTGGCCAAGCCCTTCTTTTCGCCAATGCCATCGAATATTTCGGCAGCACGGATGTAGTGATCCACGGCCTTGTCGTGTTCGCCAAGGTTCCAATAGACCAGTCCGATGTTGTTGAGCGCACCGGCAGTGGTGGAAGGCTCCTTGGCCATTTCGGAGAGAAAAACGGCATTGGAGTAGTAGAGCAGGGCGGAGTCTGGCAGATGTTTCACATCAAAGGCCACGCCCATCCTGTTGAATGCAGTGGCCTCGTTGCTACGGTCCTTCTTCTTTTGGGAGAGCTTAGCGGCCTGCTTGCCATAGTAAATGGCCGAGTCGGGCTGGTTGAATACATAGGCCCAACACAGGTCGTTGAGCAGCTTTGGGGTCAACTGTCCTTTGCGATACTGGGGCAGCAAGGTGTCAAGGCCAGAATTCTGCGCATTCGCATTGACGCATGCCATAGCTGCGAACAAGACAACAGATAAGCGGTGAAGTAAGGGCTTCAAGGCCATGCGATGCGATAAGGGACTTGTGGGTAAAGAAAATGAAAGTTGGGAAACAATGCTATGACATTTCTGTTCAATGTCATTCGATTCATTCGCAGAACGTCCTTTTGAAGAAATTTGATGCGAGGGATGAACCTTTTCCCTCTCGCCATGTAAAACCCTACCATGAGAACGGCACCACATTCCCCCAATGAGGCCGAACGTTTAGCCTCGCTTCGCAATTATCACATCCTCGACACGCTGCCCGAAGAGGATTATGACAACATCACCCATCTGGCATCGGCCATCTGCGCTACTCCCATAGCCTTGGTGAGCCTTATTGACGACAACCGACAGTGGTTCAAGTCGCACAAGGGGCTGGAGGCTACCGAGACGCCAAGGGAGTTCGCCTTTTGTGCACACGCCATCATTGAGCCCGAGAAGGTCTTCAGCATCGAGGATTCGCGCATGGACGAGCGTTTTGCCGATAATCCGCTGGTTACCGGAGGCCCTAATGTGATCTTCTACACCGGTGTGCCGTTGGTGAATCCTGAAGGGCATGCGCTGGGCACGCTTTGCGTGATCGACAATGCTCCGCGCAAGTTGGCACCCGATCAGGTGCAGGCCTTACGCATTCTGGCCAATCAGGTGGTGCAACTGTTGGAGTTGCGCAAGCGGACGGCAGTGCTGCAGGCGCAGAACGAGCGGTTGTCCAAATTCACACAAGAGGTCTCGGGCGATCTGCGTTCTCCGCTCAAGATGATAGGTACGCTGTCCAATATGCTGCTCAGTGTTTACAAGGACAAGCTGGATGAGGAGGGCGTGAAGGTGTTGGAGCACCTGAGCGACTCATCGAAAGAGCTTCGCGAACTGGTGAACGAGTTATTGGACGCCACCAAGTGAGGCTGCAAGGGGCACTCTGACCATTACCACCGTTCCTTTTTCGGGCCCCGGGGCCATGTTCACCTCTCCGCCAAGGGCATTGGCCCGGCTACGGATGTTGGTGAGGCCCATGCCTTCGTTGGCGGCCATGCCGACAGGTATTCCGATGCCGTTGTCCTCTACCATCAGCACCAGATGTGATGCCGTGCGCATGATGCTGACACCCACTTCGGTGGCCTTGGCGTGCTTGATGATGTTGTTGACCAGTTCTTGCGCAATGCGGTAGACACCTATCTCGGAGGCCTCGTCAAAGCGAGCACCTTCCATGCCGCGCTGGTCGAAGGTATAGGGAATAGCTGCGGCACCAAGGCTCTTTTCGAGCATATCGCCCAGCGAAGGCACAAGGCCCAGCTCGGCCAGGGCGCGGGGCATCATGGTATGGCTCATGGTGCGCACCTCGGCTATGGTCTGGCCCAGTGTGGTGCGTGTGGTATCGTCATTGCCATCCTTGCGCTGCAGGCGCAGACTGATGCCCGTAAGGCTCTGCACAATACCATCATGGAGGTCTTTGGCTATGCGCTTGCGTTCCTCCTCGGTGGCGAGTATGATGGCCTTGAGGCCCCTCTCGCGTTCGGCAATGATGGCGGCATCACGCTTGGCGGCCTCCCGCTGCCTATGGCGCTGAAAGAGGAACAGGCCTATGAGCACAATGGCCGCAGTGAGGCCAGCAAGGCCCACAAGCCATAGCCGTTGCCGTGAGATGGCCAACTGCTGTTCGGCCCGTTGCTGGCGCAGCAGACTGTTTTCGCGGTCTTTTTCGAGGGTCTCGAAACGCAGTTCAAGCTCTGTGACCTGACGGGTGCGCTGGTCGTTCTTCAAACTGTCGGATATGGCGGCAAAGGCCCTGTGCATCTGCAGGGCGGTTGAGAGGTCGCCTGCTAGCTCATAGGCCTTGGACAGTTGGTCCAGGCAATAGCGCTCCATGAAGGGATAACGCTGCTGGCGACTACGCTGCAAGGCACGCGTATACCACACGATGGCCGAGTCGGCCTTGGCGGCAGCAAGATGATGGTCGCCATAGCATGCCTCATTCTCCATGATGCCAAAGGCGTCCTTGCGGAGGTTGCGGATGCGGAACGCCTCATCGAACACGCGCTTGGCAGCAGGTAGGTCTTTGCGCATCAGGTAAACCTCGCCCAGTTTGTTGAGGCTGAACGGAATGCCGAGGCTATCGTTGAACAGGCGTTTGAGTGTAAGGGCGCGGCCATAGTAGAAAGCAGCACTGTCGGGGTCGTTGGCCATGAGCTTGATGACACCATAGTTGTCATAAACGGCAGTGAGGCGTCCTGAATCCTTTTCGGCCTCAAGCATGTGTATGCCTTTGCGCATGTAGGCTGCTGCACGGGGCAGGTCGCGTGCTTTCATCTGAAAGCCGAGGCTGCAATATTGGTCGCCTTCTTTGGCGCGCAGACCCAACGTGCGGAAGGCCTCAATGGCCTGCTGGTTGAAGGCCACACTGCGATCGTACTGGCCTTGCAGATAGCTCACTATGGCCAGCCAGCGCAATGCTTCTGCGCGTCCAATGGCATAGCCCAACTCATCGGAATAGCGCAGGGCGGTGGTGTAGACCTGCATGCTGCCTGCAAGGTCGCCCACCACTGTGGCATAGGCCACGGCATTGGCGCTGTCTATGTAGGCTTTGCCAACAAGGCCGTTGAGGCGTTCAAAGGAACTGCGCTGCGCCATGCAAGGCATGGACAGCAAGAGGAACAACAGAGCTATGCGCCAACCCATGGGCATCAGGCCTGCAGGCGGCAGGCACTGGCCATCAGTGCATGCTTGGCGGCATAGGCGTCAGTGCGTCTCGGCATAGTGCTTGAAACTGTCGAGAATGGCCTGCCATCCGTTGCGTTGCAGCTCAATGGGATTCTCGGTCTCGGGCTCAAAGGTCAGGATGATGTACATGTCGTTGGCGTTGCCCGCGAACTCAATGGTCACTTTACGCTCATCGTCCAAGGTATAGCCGATGCGCTGGTTGAGAATCACTTCGGTATAAGTGCCGCAGAAGTCGAAACCGAAGCTTCCGTCCTTGGCCTCCATGCGCCAAAGGAAGCGACCGCCCATGCGCATGTCGTTGGTGACATGGGTGGTGTGCCAATCGGGAGACGCCTGATTCCAATGTTTGATATGCTCGGGCAGTGTGTAGAACTGCCATGCTTTCACGAGGCCTGCATCGATAGAGGCTTTTATCGTGATGTCCTTGTTGTACTTGGTCTGTAATGTCATTGCTGTGGTTGGTCGATACTGTGCAAATATATCACATGGGTTTTTAGTTCCACCATCAACTGTATTGGAACATACGCTTTTGAACGCTCGGTAACTGCCACGAAGCACGGCAAAAGGGTTGCCGACACAGCACCGCGCGGCCCATTGCAGTAGGTTTGGGTCTTAGGAAACGGCCTACTTTTTGGTGAACTGTTCTATCAGTGACTTGATCACCCTTGGGGCTTTCGAATTTCTATTGCCCTGCATTTCTATCCACAGAATCCGGAGGGTTCCTTTCGTCTTTAGGCGGGTAAGGGACTTGTCCAGAAGATCGAAACTGATGGAGAATGGAGTGCCCGATCTGCCTATGAAGCGCATGTTGGTTTCATCGCGCGACAGGAACTCGCACGTGCTGTTCGGTATCGGCATCGGCCCCACCTTATAGTGGGCCCGCACTTTGCGTATGAAACCGGGATTCTGAAAGTCTGACATTGAATAGTGGCGGTTTGGATGACGGTGTGCTTACTATGGGTGCAAAATAAATACAGGATACTGTACTCTTGTCAGGCATGGAGATAAGGCTCGTTGGCGTAGGCCATGCGCCTGATGTTGTCCATGACGCGCTTCATGTAGATGCGCCAGAAGGTTTGGGCAAAGATCCATTGCAGCGGAAAGAGCAGCGGGGACTGCGCATGCAGGGTGTAGGTATAGGTTACCAGCACCTTGTCGGGTGCAAGGGCCGTGGTCTGCCATTCGCCAACAAAACGGGTGAACCCGAGCATCCAGGTTTGCAGTTGGCCCACCTCGATCTTCCAATACTGATTCTCGATGCGTTCGATGACGGTGTCCATGGATGCCCAACCGCCTTTCTGGGTGAGTGATGGGGCCACGAACACCTTCTTGGCATGGCCGGGAACGCCCCAGTGCTCATCGTCTGTGCAATGCGTGACGCGGGGCATGGGGCCAAAGCCGGTGTGCACCTTGGTGATGTCGCAGAGCATGGGCGTTCGGAAGGCCCTTTCCAGCGTGCAGTGGAAGAGGGAGGATATCTGCACGCGGGTCTTCATAGCACGGGATGGGGCTGTCAGGCCTTGGTGGTGACGTACTGCTCAACGAGCAATCTGACCATCTTCATTGCAGGCAAACTCTTGCATCCTTTGCTCCCGAACCATTTAGGTCCCAACTTACCACCGCTTCTGTAGCGCGATATGGCCTTATCCACCAGTTGCAAATGGACATGGAAAGCTACTCCGTCAGGAGCGGAGAAATGCAAGGCATTGATGCTGCTGCCCTCATACTGGAAGGGCAAGCCTGCCACAGGTTTTGGTTCTGGACCGAAGTGACCGACTATTTTTTGGATCGCCTTGGGGTTCTCCAAGAAGAGCTGCATCTCTGGCGACCATTGGAATGAAGGGGTTTTGCTCATGGTGCAAAGGAATGAAATGTTGGAAAAATGGCATTGATGTAGCTTAAGGGTTGACAGGAGGAGAGGGGGTATCCTCCCATGTAGGGTCCCTCATTGGTCCATTGACCTCAGACCATAGACCACGGTCCATGGTACACTTAGCTCACAACGGAATATTCCCGTGCTTCTTTCTCGGCAGTGTCCTTGCCTTGTTCTTCAGCATGGAGAAGGCGCGGATGAGCTTCTGGCGGGTCTGTGATGGTTTGCATGGGAAGGTCTGTTAGGGTGAAAAAAGTGTGCTCATCTGGGTCAGATGAATTTCCTTTACCGTCTTCTCTGACGAGGAAGTTGCCAAATGCTCACCCCAGAACAAGAAAAGCTGATCATAGCGCGGGCCAAAACAGACCCGCCCGCCTTTGGGCCGCTATATGAGGCCCATTTCAATGTGGTCTTCGGGTTCATCTTCAAGCGGCTGCGCGATCAGGAAGCGACAGCGGAACTCACATCCATGGTGTTCCTTAAGGCGTTGCACGCACTCCCACGGTATGAGTGGACGGGAGCACCATTCTCCTCTTGGCTCATCAGCATTGCGCTGAACGAGACCCGGCTTTATTTCCGGAGGAACAAAACGGATGTGACCGTTCCGATAAGCGAGACCGATGTGACCCAATTGCGCGAGGAACTAAACAACGATGAGGACCTGGAGCAGTCATTGGCACGCTTGGCCGATAGCCTCGGGAGGTTGGAAAGCGAAGAACAGGAACTGATCGAACTCCGCTTCTTCGAACACTATTCATTTGCACAGATGGGCGAGATACTGTCCATATCATCCGACAATGCGAAGACCCGCACCTACCGTGCGTTGGCAAGATTGCGAACTTTGATGCTGAAAGCGGCCCAATGAAAAAGTACACTCCACAGGATACGGAAGACAAGAAGGGCTTCAACGATGTGCCTTCGGACAAGGAGATGTCGCGCTACAAGGACTTCGGCAAACTGGTGTATAACCACGAACGGATGACCAAGCCGTTGTACAAGAAGCCGCTGTATAAGGACAAGCGGAGCCTGCTCATCATTCTGCTCATCCTCCTGGTGCTCTACATCGTGATGAGTTTGGAGCAGTAGATCCCTGCCCAACTGCGTCCATGAAGACGCACAACCACATTAGATTTTCAGTCTGAATATCAACCACTTGAAAGGTGGGCTGGAAAATAATTGCCTTTTCACTCCAGATTCCTGTTCCTTTTTCAGCTTCCGTGTATTCTATTGAGTAAGGAAGCGCCCTACTCCGGCCGGATAGAAGTTTCTGAATGGCAACCGCACCAACGAAGGTGCGGCCCTTCAGTGTATTACCTCAAAAAATCCAACACCATGGCTGGCAGTAAAGAATCTCCAAGGCAAAAAATGATCGGGATGATGTATCTCGTGCTCACCGCCCTCTTGGCCCTCAACATTTCGAAAGACGTACTGGATGCGTTTGTCAATGTGGACGAGAGCCTGGCAATGACCACAACAGCAATGGCAAGCAAGACCGGAACGCTCTACTCCGAGTTTGACCTTGCCAAGAGCATAGACCCACAAAAGGTGGAAAGCTACTGGCAGCGCGCCCAGCAGGCAAAGGCCATGGCGGCATCGATGCACCATTATCTGGACAGCATCAAGTCCGTGCTGGTGAGCAGCACCGAGGACATCCCCATGGAGCAGGCCGACACGATGCAACTGCGCCATGTGAGCAAAAAGGACGCTTATGATATGCCTACGCACATCATGATGGGCGATGGCGAAGGGTCGAAGGGCGCGGCAGCAATGCTCAAAAAACGCTTGGTTACCTATCAGGAACAGATGCGCATGCTGCTGGACCCTGCCGATCGCAATGCGTTGGGCACCACCATAGATGTTGCAGACCGGAAGATGAAGGATGCCACGACCACATGGGAGGCCAACATGTTCTATCACACTCCACTGGCAGCCACCATGACCATCCTTTCCAAGTTGCAGGGCGATGTGGCGACCATGGAACAGGAAGTGGTGAACCGATTGTTCCGCTCGTTCAACAAAAAGGATTTCTTCTTCGATACCATCGCTGCCACGGTGCTTCCGCAAAGCAACTATGTGCTGCAAGGGGAAAAATATACTGCCGACATCATCGTAGCGGCCTACAGCACCACCCGATCACCGGGCATTAGAATAGGCAAGCTCAATGCCGATGAAAGCCAGTTGCAGAGCGTAAGTGCCACAGTTCCGGGGGTCAATGGGATGGGGCGTTATGAAGTGGCCGCATCGCGCGAAGGGGTGTTCACCTACGAAGGCATGGTGGACCTCACAGATGCGGAAGGCAGGGTGAAGAGCTACCCGTTCCGCTCCGAGTACATCGTTGCACGACCCTCGTTGGTGGTGTCGGCCACGAGCATGAACCAGTTCTACAAAGGCGTGGAAAACCCTGTGTCCATATCGGTGCCCGGCATTCCGGCCGAACGCATCCGTGCCACCATCACAGGCGGCAACACCTTGCGCAAAACGGGAAGTCAGGACTATGTGGCGGATATCACCCCGTCATCGCCCGCCACGGTGAACGTGAATGTCAGCGCGGTGATGGACGATGGCACCACCCGCAACATGGGCACCATGGAATTCAGGGTAAGCAGACTTCCAAAGCCCGCCCTGACCTTGAACGGAAAAGAGGGCACTATCCGGATGACCCCGAATGAGCTGAAGGCACAGCTGGGGCTATCCTCAAGGTATGACCCGAGTTTCGCTTTCAACGGGGTGTGCAATATCAAACGGTTCAACGTGATCATATTCGATAATCAGGGGAACATTGTTAAGCGCGACCAGTTCACGAGCAACCGATTCGGGCCAGAACTCAAGAGCGCATTGGACAAAGTGCGAAAAGGATTCCGCATCACGTTTGAAGATGTGAGGGCGGTAGGTGTGGATGAAGTTGAACATACCCTTGGCCCCATCATTGTCGAAGTGATCTGAGCAAAAAAAGAGAGGCGGTCATCCCGCCTCTCCTTTTCATCATCACAACGGAATATTCCCGTGCTTCTTTCTCGGCAATGTCCTCGCTTTGTTCTTCAGCATGGAGAAGGCGCGGATGAGCTTCTGGCGGGTCTGTGAGGGGAGAATCACCTCGTCCACGTAGCCTTTTTCAGCTGCACGATAGGGATTGGCGAAATGCTCCACATACTCGGCCTCCTTCTCCTTGAGCTTGGCATCGGGGTCGGAAGCACTCTTGATCTCGTTGCGGAAGATGATCTCGGCAGCACCCTTGGCGCCCATCACCGCTATCTCGGCCGAAGGCCAAGCGTAGTTCATGTCGGCACCGATGTGCTTGCTGTTCATCACATCGTAGGCACCGCCATACGCCTTGCGGGTGATGACCGTGATGCGTGGCACGGTGGCCTCGCAGAACGCATAGAGCAACTTGGCCCCGTTGGTGATGATGCCGTTCCACTCCTGATCGGTGCCGGGAAGGAACCCGGGCACATCCTCAAACACCAACAATGGAATATTGAAACAATCGCAGAAGCGCACGAAACGCCCGCCTTTTTGCGAAGCTTTGATATCGAGCACGCCTGCGAGCATGGCGGGCTGATTGGCCACAATGCCGATGCTCTTGCCACCCAAGCGGGCAAAGCCCACCACGATGTTCTCTGCAAAATCCTTGTGTACCTCAAGGAAGGAACCCGCATCGCACACGGCCTCTATCACCTCCGTGATGTCGTAGGGCTGGTTGGGGTTTTCGGGAATGATGTCGTCCAGCGAAGGGCGCAGTTCATCGGCAGGGGTGTAGGGCACTGCCGGTGCTTCCTCCTCGCAGTTCTGCGGCATGTAGCTCAGCAGTTTCTTCAGATGTTCGATGCATTCCAGATCGTTGGCACTGGAGAAATGCGTCACTCCGCTCTTGGTGCCATGGGTGCTTGCACCGCCCAGCTCTTCGCTGGTCACCTCCTCGTGGGTCACGGTCTTCACCACGTTGGGGCCGGTGACGAACATATAGCTGCTGTCCTGCACCATCAGCACAAAATCGGTGAGCGCAGGCGAATAGACCGCACCTCCCGCACATGGGCCCATGATGGCCGAAAGCTGTGGGATGACGCCCGATGCCAGCGTGTTCTTGTAGAAGATGTCGGCATAGCCGCCAAGGCTCACCACACCTTCCTGAATGCGCGCCCCGCCCGAATCGTTAAGGCCGATGACAGGAGCCCCGTTCTCCATCGCGAGGTCCATGATGCGGCATATCTTCTTGGCGTGCATCTCGGCCAATGAACCCCCGAACACCGTGAAATCCTGTGCGAAGACATAGACCGTGCGGCCGTTGATGGTGCCATAACCGGTGATGACCCCATCGCCCAAGAACTTCTGGCGCTCCAGTCCGAACTCGTGGCTGCGATGGGTGACGAACATGCCTATCTCTTCAAAGCTGCCTTCGTCCAACAGGAAATGCAGGCGTTCGCGGGCGGTCATCTTGCCCTTGGCATGTTGCGAGTCGATGCGTTCCTGACCACCGCCCAACTGGGCAAGGTCCTGTTTCTTCTTCAGTTCGTTCAGCTTGTCTTTCATCCGGTCGTGTTATGCCCTTGGGCAATGGGAGGCCAAAGATAGGTGGCGGCCCCAAGGCCAAAAAGGAAGGAATGTGTCTAATTGACCACCAGTTTCTGCCTCAAGCGGTGCGGGCCATCCGTCAGTTCCACCAGATAGATGCCCTTGGGTAGGGTGGTTACAAGGATGGTACGCTCGCTGGTCATGGGTGCTTGCTGCATCATGCGCCCCATGGTGTCGTAGATGGTCAAGGTGCCCTGCGCAGGACCTTTCCATTCCACGGTGAGCGCGGAGGTGGCAGCATGGAGCGGATTGGGATAGAGCAGGAGGGAGGGCGCAGGCGTGGAGGCAACCGTTGGCACATCGGTAAAGGTGTCATCGCCATAGAGCCCGAGGTAGTACTTGTAGCACGGATAGATGCTGTCTGCGCTGATCACGTTGGAACGGTACATCGAGAAATCCCACTGCCAGTCCCAGTAATACCAAGGGATGTCGTGCTGCTTGAGACGCGTCATGGTATACTCCAACCAATGGCACACGCTGGCCGAATCGCAGTAGTTGCTAAGCCCGAACTCGCCCATCAGCAACGGCAGGTCGTGGGTGGCCTTCCAGTCCAGCACGCGCTGCCATCCTGTTTCGAAGATGCCCTCCATAAAGGTGGGCTCGGCATGCGGAAAGGTGTTTCCCGCAGGGAAGAACGGAGTGTTCCACGACAGGCCCTGATGCGAGAAATCGAGCGGGTCGTAGATGTGCCAGGTGTAGATGAGGTTGGTATCGGCCATCGGTTGCCAGTCGGAGAAGACCATGGCCGAACCCGCCCAATGGGGCGACACGATGATGGAATGCTGCACCGTGTGCTGGCGGATGGAATCGATGGCATCGTTGTACATCACCTTCAGTGAATCCTGAAAGCCGAGCGAAGGTTCGTTGAGCAGTTCGAAATAGACACGCTCCGGGTCGAGCACGGCATAGCGCTGCGCCAACACCGACCACAGATGCGAGAACATGGGCAGCTTGGCGCGCCAGTTGCTCTCCGAGAGTTCCCAGCCGTGGTGATTGTCAATGATGAGCTTCATGCCCAGTTGGTCGGTCCAGAGAATGACGCTGTCCACCCAGTGGAACACCTCGTGGCTCTGATCCACGGCATAAGGCGCCTGTTGGTCGATCACGGCATGGAAGTTCACCGGCAGCCTCACCGAGGTGATGCCCGCCAGTTGCATGGCCTCAAAGTGCTGTTTCGTGTACTTGTAGGGGACCGGCCAGTCCACGTTCCAGTACTCCTCCAACCAGTTGGACACATTCAGTCCCTTCTCCATCGCGTTGCACCGCTGCTGTGCCAACGATTGGGCTTGTGCGGAAGGTAATTGGGCCAGCAGCAGGCCTGCCAGAAGAACGCATGTGGAGAAACGTATCATGATGACGCGTACGGATGAGCCTCCAAAGCTATCACTTGGCCGTAGAATTCTGGGGGGATGAACAGTGGGGAGCTTATTCGCCTTGCAAGGGCTACCATCTGCCCCCCTCAATGCACCAGCACCATCCTCACCTCGCTCCAGCCGCTGCTCAGCGACTCATCGGAAGTATTGAGCCACCGTGCTCGGCAGTAGAGCCATTGCCCTGAGCGGCCCACCGCGATGGTGAACTGCGCCTTGCTGCTCACCTTCCGCCCAGTGGGTTGGAACACCACATCGATCAGTTCCTGTTTCACATCCAGCAGCATATACTCCTCCTCCACAGCGTGGCACTCGGCATGCAACTTGGGGCGACCGACACTGTTCTGCGAATAGCAACTGAAACGCACACGTCCAGGGCTCTTCGATTCGGGCAGACAGAACGGACAGTCGTTCATCTTTTTCAGCTTGCGTCTCTTCGGGCTGTTGCTCACCCATCCGGCCGAGACCTTAGTGACGAGATCGATCTTCGGGTTGCGCACCAGATGGCCTTGAACAATGCTGCGTATGAACCGCGTATAGTCCTCCCGCATGCTATCGTGCTGCATCACATCCATCCGCGACCGTGCGAAAACGTCCTTCGACCGCTCATGGGTGTCCAGATAGGCCGCCCTACGCTCCTTCAGCTCTTTGACCACCAAAGTGGGAATGCCCCACGCCCTCGCGTTCTTGGTCACCAGCTCATACAGATGCCGCTCAAACGCCAGCAGTTCGTCCAGTTTGGAGGGGATGTAATCTCTTCGTTTTGCCATGGCCCTACATCGTTGATCCTATGTATATTCGTCCATGCTCTCCGCATAGTGCAGCGGTCAAGCTGTACTACCGATCGTGAAGCAGTAAGGCAAATATAGAGACATTTCTCCGTTGTCCAACAGCACTGTCCGGGGCATCAACGGCAAACCTTCGGGCACCCACGCGGAGGGGAAGTGACCGCAGGGCAACCTCTCGGTG
>JBFYQB010000112.1:0-8042 GCA_041302955.1 Flavobacteriales bacterium | reverse complement strand
TCGCTATTCTGAACTTCACCAAGAAGATCATCCTCATCGGTGGAACAGGCTATACAGGCGAGATCAAGAAAGGTATCTTCTCTGTGTTGAACTACATCCTTCCACACGAGCGCAATGTGCTTTCCATGCATTGCTCTGCGAATGTCGGCAAGGATGGCGATACTGCCATTTTCTTCGGACTTTCTGGAACAGGAAAAACCACCCTTTCTGCCGACCCAGAGCGTAAACTTGTGGGTGACGATGAGCACGGTTGGGATGGCGATACTGTTTTCAACTTCGAAGGCGGATGCTATGCGAAATGCGTTGATCTGAAGCGCGAGAACGAGCCTCAGATCTTTGACGCCATCAAATTCGGTGCGCTTGTAGAGAACATTAATTTCTATGAGGACACCTCCACTGTCGATTACGCCAACATCGAGAAGACGGAGAATACCCGTGCGGCCTATCCGATCCATCACATCGACAATATTACCGTCCCATCCATTGGCAAGAATCCGAAGAACATCTTCTTCCTTACTGCCGATGCCTTTGGTGTACTTCCTCCTATCAGCAAATTGACACCTGGTCAGGCCATGTACCTGTTCATCAGCGGATACACAGCAAAGGTTGCTGGAACAGAAGTTGGTGTCACCGAACCACAGCAGACCTTCAGCGCATGTTTTGGTGCGGCATTCCTGCCATTGCATCCAACGAAATACGCTGAGCTTCTCGGTCAGAAGATGAAGGAGCATAACGTTAATGTTTGGCTCATCAACACAGGCTGGTCAGGTGGTTCGTATGGCGTTGGTAGCCGCATCAAGCTGCGCTATACCCGCTCTATGATCACTGCTGCCATGAAAGGCCAGTTGGACAATATCGAATACAAAACCCATCAGGTTTTCGGTCTTGCCATGCCTACTGTGGTGCCTGATGTTCCAACTGAACTGCTTCACCCGCGCGCCACTTGGTCAAGTACCGAAGCGTATGATGCTACAGCCAACAAGCTGGCCGCTGCATTCGTGAAGAACTTCCAGAAATATGCCGACAACGCAAGCCCAGAGATTCTGGCTGCTGCGCCAAAAGTTTCGCAAGAAGCATGATTCATGATTGATGGAAAAGAGCGGAAAGGGCCAACGTCCTTTCCGCTTTTTCATTTGGTCAAGTGTGGTGATAGCTATTCAAGTTTTCAATCAGAATTGTTCATTGCTAGTCGCCCATTGCTAATTGTTTAAGGATGCACCTATTCTACCAACCGGAACTTGCCCAAGGTCTTCATCAGTTGAATGAAGAGGAATCCGGTCATGCGCTGCGGGTATTACGACTTTCCATTGGGTCTCAGGCCGAAGTAACGGACGGCAAGGGAACCCGCGCTTTGATAGAACTTACAGGTAATGACAAGCGCGGCTGTTCTTTTCGCATTATCAGCCAAACAGAACAACCGAGACCACTGCTGCCAAATGTGGCAATGGCTCCTACTAAGAACCTTGATCGCTTCGAGTGGTTCTTGGAGAAAGCGGTTGAGATCGGTGTGGGAAGCATTTATCCCATTCTATGCTCCAACTCAGAAAGACGTGTGCTGAAAACAGACCGTTGCGAAAAGGTGATGCTGGCCGCAATGAAGCAGAGCCAACGCGACCATCTACCCGTCATACATCCGCTCACACCATTCAAGGATTTCCTGAAATTAACAGAAGGCCAATTGCTCATGGCTCATTGCCGAGAAGGCGAGAAACAACCACTGCAATCCTTATTTCCTAAAGAAAGCTGGATCCTGATTGGGCCGGAGGGTGATTTCTCTGTGGAAGAAATAGCTGCGGCCACAGCCAAAGATGCCATAGGCATTGACCTCGGAAAAAGCCGCCTGCGCACCGAGACGGCAGGTATCTTTGCCCTATCCGTTATGAATTATTTGAAATGAGAAGAAGTTTCGCAGCTGCTCTGATCACCTTGATGCTTTGCATCCCAACAGTTCATGCGCAGCAGGTGAAACTTGCGGTGTTGAAATATGGGGGCGGTGGCGACTGGTACGCCAATCTTGCCACCTCGCTTCCAAATCTCATCGCCTTCTGCAATCAGAACCTGAAAATGCAGGTCGATGCTGAACAAGGAATTGTTGAGGCATCTTCCCCTGACATATTCAACTATCCACTGGTACACATGACCGGGCATGGCAATGTGGTGTTCTCAGATGCCGATGTGCAGAACCTACGCAAATACCTCCTTTCTGGTGGCTTTCTGCATGTGGACGACAACTACGGCATGGATCAGTTTGTGCGAAGAGAACTGAAAAAGCTATTTCCTTCAGAGGAATTAGTGGAGCTTCCTCCCTCCCATCCCATCTTCCGACAACGGTTTGCATTTGAAAAAGGAATCCCTAAGATCCATGAGCATGACGAAGGCCGTCCGCAGGCATTGGGAATTGTATTGGATGGCCGCTTAGTACTGCTCTACACCTATGAGGTGGACCTTGGTGATGGTTGGGAATCTCCAGAAGTGCATGGGAATTCGGAGGATACACGCAGAAAGGCCTTGCAAATGGGGGCAAACATCGTTCAATATGTGCTGATGGGCAATGACCCAGAGAAGCTTTGAATATTCGCTTAATTCCGAATCCTTACAACTGTAAGGAACGCGTGTACATCCACCTTATGGTGAGATAGGTTAGAAGACCAATTGGCCCCAGAAGTAGCGTGAGCACCAATGATGGGACAATGAGGAAATGAGAAATGCCTTGTTTCTGTGCATCGCGCACTTCCCATGCACCAATAAACAGGTCGAACACCAAGTAATGCACCCAGCCAAGCAATAGCACTCCATCATGTTCAAAACCTTTACGAACAGATGCAATGGAGTCCATTCCGCCTTCACCTCCGAGCGTAGAGAAAAAGAGATAGATGTAGAAAAGACCTAAGACAACGGGATACAGGTAGGAACGTGCCATCCATGATGTGACCTGTGCCTTTGGCGCAAGAATCAGCAGCAACCATGCTGGAATAACGGAAGCATTGGCGACTGTGAACAGGAGCTCGTAGTTCATCCGTGGTAAATGCTTTCAATAATGGCGGCCAACTCCCGGTCCTTATTGGTTATTGTGTTGCCCTTATCGTGGGTAGAAAGCCTTATCTCAACAGTGTTATAGCAATTGGTCCAGTCAGGGTGATGGTTTCTCTTTTCGGCCACTAAGGCCACACGGGTCATGAACCCAAAAGCGGCAATGAAATCATCAAACTCAAACGTTCCTACAAGTTTGCCATTCTTCTCCGTCCACATCAGGTCAGTGTTTTATTATGAAGTCATGCTCAACGCACCACCGACAAACGCTGCTGTCCGCTGCGTCCATTATGGGATATCTTCAGCACGTATACGCCAGATGGTTGAGCGCTAAGGTCAATTATCGCATTGCCACTGGAAATAACAGGTCGTGAAACAGTTTTGCCCAGCATATCCACGACCAGAATGTCGGCATTCATAAATGAGGCCTCACCACTCAGCATGAACATGCCCGAACTCGGATTGGGAGAAACCTGGAATGTCAATGGTTCCAAATCATCAATCCCGACCTCACAGAGAATCTGGTCGATAGTGATATTCCCAAATTCATAGACAAAAGACGAACGGACCGTGTCGGGTCCATTCGGATAAAAAACAGCAGTAAGCGAATCGTCAACATTACCATAGATGACCTCGTAACCCACCACACAGGCGTATTGGCCGGATTGAGAAGGTTGCCCATCCGCAATGCTGAATGAAGCAAACGTTTCACCGCCCAAAGGCTCTCCATCCTTTGTCCATTGGTAGGTTACCGGAATGCTCGATTCCATCTGCATGGTGATCCCGGTTCCTGGGCATATCACCGTATCTCCTTTGGCCACCATCGAAATATCCGGATAAACGAACCGGCCCAATGCGCTACGGTGATCGCTGAATTCACCAAGATCCCATAAAACGGGCTCAATGCTGCGCATCGTGATGACCTCATTGGTGCTTTCCAAAGCAACAAGATGTGACCTGTCGCCCCATGCATTATCGATTATCTTTCCGAATACACCATCAAATGTAGAGTTGTGATATCCGATGGCATGTGGAATATATGGTCCGATGGAATCCAACATGGCCGGATAGAGGTTCATTCCATGCGTAGGGGCTACATTGAAATCGCCACCGAATATTACCGGTTCGCCATCGGGGATACCCTGCACGTCAATGAAATCACGTATCTCTCCCATCTGGGTCCGTTTTGCAAGAATGTCGTCCGCTTCGCCTCCGGCATCCATATGTGTGCCGAAGATATGATACTTCTTACCCAGCTTATTTATACGCGCATACTTGATGCCCTTATTGGCCAGACAGTCCTGAGACGCTTGCCCACATAGTTCAAAGTTGTAATCATCCTCAAACTCAATAGGCCATCTGCTGAAGATGATAACACCTCCATTCCATGGTATTGGAATGATGGAATTATTAGGGTTCAATATCTCTGTATGATAAGTGAATCCAGCCGCTTCCATTGCCGGGATCATATGATCTTCCCGAGGGCTGTCGTCAAAAAGCTCCTCGAAGACCACCACATCCTGATAGGACGATAGCTGAGCCGGCAAAAGGTCTGCCCTGTCGTTCGCCTGCCCCATGCCGCTAACCGCGAATGGAAGCATCTGAATGTTGTAGAACATGGCATTCATAACATTCGGATCCTCGAGATCCTCGGCAGCTAGCTCGTATATCGGCAGGTCATGAATGGTAAAGAACACATTGCGCTGCTGAGATGCGTCATCGTTGTCGGGCCGATACTTGATGACAACATTTTTTCCGGCAAGGGAAGTGGTCAATTCCTCAAAATCAGGGCCGTCCGACCAAGGCTGCTCTATTCCAGGGCCAGCTATGGAGAACTGCATTGTAGTGCCATTGGCAACCCCTTCCAATTTCATTTGTAGCGTAAGCGTATCCGTTGCGCCTCTCAATTTGATGTCGAAAACTGCTGTTTCGCCATCTGGTACCGCAGCATTCGTCCTGTTCACCTGAAACACAGGTATCGGATCGGTTTCCCACCAACCAAGCACTGTATCGTTGAGCATGAGCCATTGCGACCCATCCACCACTGTGCCGCTGCTCTGCACCACTTCCACATTGAAATCCTGCCACGTATTGTTGCGAACTCTGATGGTGCTTTGAGCAGATGTTTCACAAACTGTAATTCCTAAAATAGCAGCTAATGCAAAAGTTAACTTCATGTTATCTCAATGTTAAACTCCGCCTAAATTAGGAATTGACAATTATCATTTACGATCGCTCAAAATCTCTTGCCACCTATAGGCCATCCCTTTACATTTGTAGGGATGACAGCTAAAATTGACAAGGAGACCAATGCAATATATAAGCGTGATCATCGGTCTCCTGTGCCTCTGAGTGAGGCAGTGAGTCGTTATATGCGCTCCAACAAGAACAAGAACACAAGCCCGGAGATCATTTTCAGAAAGGCACTATGGGCGGCAGGAATACGAGGGTATAGGCTTCACTGGGCCAAGGCTCCCGGCAAGCCTGACATTGCTTTCCCTGGGAAGAAGATCGCCATTTTCATCAACGGGTGCTTCTGGCACAGATGTCCTCATTGCAAATTGGGCATGCCCAAGAACAACGCTGAGTTCTGGGCGGCCAAGTTTGACAGGAACATAATCCGAGACCAAGAAAAACAAAGCGCATTGATAAGCACTGGTTGGCGGGTTATTGTGATATGGGAATGTGAATTGAAAATCAATGTTGAAAAACAGTTGCAAAAAGTAATGGACATCATCTGAAGGATAGCCCAGTGCTCCATTACTTTCGGAGCATGCATTCATTAAAGGTGGTCGAATTATTTGCTGGAGTCGGTGGATTTCGTCTCGGGCTGGAATCCATCAGAACCAATGATGGCACCGCTGCATATCAAACCGTCTGGAACAACCAATGGGAGCCGAACTCCACATTGCAGCACGCATCTAACATATATGTCAAACGCTTTGGCGCCACAGGTCATTGCAATAAGGATTTGGAGCAAATAGTAGAAACGGATCCAGAGACCATACCCGATCATGATCTTTTGGTGGGCGGATTTCCATGCCAGGACTATTCGGTGGCAAATGGGCTGGGCAAGGCTTCAGGGCTTATGGGGAAGAAAGGCGTTCTGTGGTGGAGCATCCACGGCATCCTTCAGGGAAAGAAGAATCCTCCGAAGTATCTCCTGTTTGAAAATGTGGACAGACTTCTGAAATCTCCCGCCAAGCAACGTGGAAGAGATTTTGCGGTCATTCTGGCATCGTTGGCCGATCTTGGCTATGCCGCAGAATGGCGGGTTGTGAACGCTGCCGACTTTGGAATGCCGCAGCGCAGACGCAGGACCTTCATACTTGGCTATCATCATAGCACGGAGATCTACAAACAGCTACGGGCCCAAGCCAATCCATTCGACCATATCATGTCTGATGGTCCTATGGCCACTGCCCTGCCCTGTGAACCCGTTGTGAAGGATTGGCCAAAGGAGTTTGCTTTGAAAGGCGGTCTGGTCGACATCACGGATCAATTCAATAGCCAAAATGCAGAGTCTGTGTTTGAAAACACGGGGCTGATGTTCGATCGAAGGGTGTTCACCCTCAAGACCAAAGCAGATTATTTCGGCAAGCGGACATTTCTGGGCGACATCCTGCTTCCACTCAAAGATGTTCCGCCACTGTTTCATCTGCCTGCGGATCAATTGGCCAGATGGAAGTTCTCGAAAGGCAGCAAGAAGATTGAGCGCACAAGTAAAAGTGGGCATACCTACATGTTTGCAGAAGGCGTAATGCGATTTCCTGATGCGCTTGACGGACCCAGTAGAACCATTGTGACCAGCGAAGGCAGCACATCGCCAAACCGGATGACCCATGTGGTGGAGCAAGATGGCGTATTGCGCAGGTTGACACCAATAGAACTGGAACGACTGAACATGTTTCCCGACAACCATACGGAAGGCGTCAGTGATAGTCGCAGGGCGTTTCTGATGGGGAATGCGCTTGTGGTGGGCGTGGTCGAAAGGCTTGGCACTGCGCTATATGAGGCTATCACGCAGGTAACTGAACCTGCATGATCTATCCTGCAAAAATTCTGGTGGCCTGGGCCGAAGCTATCGGTGGTAATGTCGCCATTCGCGAATGGCTGTTGCGCAATGGTTACCAAGAGCTCGGACTGTTCATCCATGCACTGTATCTGCAAGATGAGGCACGCGATTGGCTGATGAACAATGGGTACCAGCATCTGATGGCCACCATTCGCGGATCGGAAGGCGATGGGAAAGCCATTGATTGGTTGAACCGGTTCGGATACGCACCATTGGCAAAAGTGGCTGCCGCAGGCGATGGCGATGAGGCCGCAGTGCATTGGCTCAAATCAAATGGCCATGCCGAACTTGCCATGGTGGCCATGCGCATCCGAATAGTAAAGGACCGGATAGAGAACGACAATCAGGACCTGCACAAATTCAATCCCAATAGCTGAAGGGCCTTTTTGCCTCAGTCTCTGATAAGGAGCACATTTCCGGCCACCTCATACCTATCGAGGTCGGCAAACTCACGGAAGTGTATGAAATAGGAATAGGTGCCGCTTGGAAGCGGTTCCAAGGAACTCATGTGCGTGCCGTCCCATTTCTTGTTGAAATCGCCTGTCTGCCAGACCATTTTGCCCCAACGGTCGTAAATGAACATGTCATAGCTGTCCCATTCGATACCCTCGCCCTGCGGGAAGAAATGGTCGTTGATGCCATTGATGCCCGGAGTGAATGCATTAGGAATGAAGAGCGTGAGCAGCGGGTCAATGTTCACATAGCCGTAAGCCGTATCGTCACAGAAGCCGTTGGAAGCCAATAGCTGCACCAGAAAATCGCCCGAACTGCCATATCTATGGCGAGGGTCCTCGTCAAAAGCGGCCTCCCCATCTCCAAAATACCATGCCCACGAAACGGTGCCCACAGAATTGTTGACGAACTGCACCTCCTGCTCCAAGACATGCTCCCCTTCTATCCGACTTTCGAAGGATGCCAAGGGATAAGGAAGGTCGTC
>JBFYQB010000111.1:0-3537 GCA_041302955.1 Flavobacteriales bacterium | reverse complement strand
TCAACCCGATGCTCCTACGAAACCGAACTCCTCTCAAGTGATTCAATTCTTATTGTTGAAAAGCCATTGATCCGAGGTCGCTGGCCTTTTTAGGGTTGGATTCAAAGGCCGATATAAAGGCTTATTGCCCGAATTACCCCCAGATTCCTACTTGGAATTGACCTTCCAGCGAATGCAGAATCATGCCTTAGAATTACAATTTAATACCGATTTAAATAACTGAATATCAATACAGTAAATAAAATTTTCTATTCTTAGACATGTAATTAATGGGGTAAATTTGGCAGCACTATTTTTTACAAAGAAATACTTATTTAAAATATTGATTATCAATGTCATAAACCTGAATATTATTTATGATAGGTATGATTTACGACATAATCGTAGCAGCGGTTCACCAGCTTTTTACATCTTCCTTTGTGGCGGAACATAGTTGCAAAAGTTATGAAAAAAGCCATACTCCTCCCTTGTATTCTAATATTCAGTCTCACTGCAACAGCCCAGCAACATTGGCTCAACAAGGGCGGTGGCGCAGGCAATGACGAGGCGCAGGACATGGTGCGCGATGCCAATGGCGACCTCTATCTTACAGGTTATTTCTCCTTTGGGGCGGCCTTTGGCACCATAAACCTTGTAGGCGAGGGCGATACGGACGTATTCGTGGCCAAGGTGAGCGGCACCACAGGCCAATACCTTTGGGTGAAGCGTTTCGGAGGGCCCAATGCCGATGGGGGCATTGCCATTGCCATGGTGCCCGGTGGAGGTGTGGCGGTAACAGGATTCTTCAACGGGCAGGCTACTTTCGGCACCCAGCAGGTGAATGCCGTTGCAGCTTCGGAGGACATCTTTGTGCTGCGACTTGATGCTAATGGCGATGTAGTGTGGGTGCGCACAGGTGGAGGCCCCGGTTCGGACATTCCTTATGACGTTGCCTGCGATCCGACAGGGAACATTGTTGCCACGGGTGCTTTCAAAGGGGCAGCCACTTTCAGCGGTCAGGCCATGGTGAGCGTCACCGATCCGATTGCCATGGAACCATCCTACGACATCTATATCCTCAAGTATGCACCAACGGGCACATTGAGCTGGGGATTGCAAGGAGCGGCCGAGTATGAGGACCGTGGCATGGCTATCGCCACCGATCAGCAGGGGGATATCTATGTGGCAGGGCAGTTCTCAGACACCATCACCTTCAACCAGACCTATCTGAACGGGATGTTCAACGCGGGTTTTCTGCTCAAGCTTGCACCAGACGGTACCGAGCAATGGATGACCCGTTTCGGAGCCACGATGTGCCTGCCGCGCTCCATGGTGGTGGACAATCTGGACAGGATCTATCTGACAGGCGATTTCTTGGGCAACATGGCCATCTTCGGCCCGCAGACCGTGACGGCCACAAATCCCTTTCAGCGCAAGGTGTTCTTGGCGCGGTTCAATGGACTTGGGGGTGCGGACTGGATCAGCACCTTGGGATCTGACAATCAGCTGACCTCGCAGAAGGTGGCCTTGGACGTGGACGGCACGCCTTACATCATGGGCGATTTCAAGTGTTCATTCTCTGAACTGGCTGCGCCCAATGCCGAAGGGGTGTTCTACAGTGTAGGATTCAGGGATGTGTTTGCGGCCAAGTTCAATCTGCTGGGCGAGCGGCAATGGGTGCATCATTTGGGCGGCCCAAGGGACGATAGGGCAGGAGGTTTGGCCATGCGCGAGGTGGACCGCCCAATCATGGCAGGAGGTTTTCAGGCCACGTTCAATGTGCCGTATGTGCCATCGGCCTTTCAGTTCAACGCTGAGGCAAACATCGTCTATCAGCATATAAACCCCGACTATCTGAACTATTGTAGCGATGCGAACTATGCACGCTTCGTCAGTGTGCTGTCGTCTGGCCAGCGGGATGTGTTCATCACTGAGCCTTTCAACCCATCGCGCCAGACCTACGACTATTTCGAACGGACCGGAAGCCAATGCGACCGCCCCTACCTAATCCCAGACATCAACCAAGGGGCGCAATCCGCCACCACATGTGACTCGGTGCTGATCATGGTGAACACCCATACGGACAGAAAGCAGCGCATAGGTCCTATCCATACCTATGAATGGTCGAATGGTCTTCAGGTGGATTCGTTCTGGGTCGATACCTCAGCGGTGCTCACAGTGGAGATCGCCCGACTGGATGGCTGTCGTTCCTTTCAGGACACGATAGATGTGATCGTACATCCGATGCCCGTTCCTCCATTAGTAAGCGATGATCAGGGCATCAATGTGGCCTCTCCACCAGATGCAATCGACATCTTCAAATGCTGGCCCGACACGGTGACAGTATGGGGAGAAGACATGCAGCCCGGACATACCTACCGATGGGTCACGTCTCAGGGTGTCTTCTATACGGACACCATTACCGTGACGCAGACCACGGTATTTCTCAGGATTGCGGAGACAGACGCGGGATGCTTGGATACCAACGAGATAACGGTTGCCATTGATGATTTCGCGAACGATGAACCGATAGACCCACACATCATTATTCGTGAACTTAACGGACAGTTGGTGGATGGTGATACGATGCACGTTTGTCGATTGGATACCTTCTTTGTCCGCGTGTTCGATAGCCTAATGGTGTCGGGGAATGGATATTCCATGCCTTACATGGGCTTCAACATTTCCTATACCCCTTCTGACCTTATCACCTACCTGACCGATATATCAGACGCCAATTATTGGAACTACAGTGTGTTGCAATCCGGATGGATCACCTTCAACGTTCAGGTGGTTGACATGTGCAACCCCACCTATCCGTTCTATAACCTTTCGAGAACGCTTTACATCAATATGGCCGACTGGTCGAACAACCCGGTGATCAGCGGGCCTATCGACATCTGCCCAGGGGATACGGTGCAGCTCTCCGTTTCGGGTGGACAGGACTATCTGTGGACAGGGCCGGGCGTGTTGGCACCTGCGAACGGCAACACCGTGCTCTTGACACAAGGCGGTCTCTATGAAGTGCAATCCGAAGTATTGACCGCGGACGGCTGCTACAGCCTTGAAACCGACACGCTGACCATACCTGACCGTGCCGCGCCCCAGATCGCCATGGTGCCCTTCAATGGCATCATCTGCCCCTATGATTCGGTGCTGATGACCATGCCTCTTGGTTCGGGCTACCAATGGATAGGCCCCAATGGCGATGTGATCGCAGCCACACAGACCGCCTACGGAGAAGTGGCAGGCCCCTATTTCTGCCTGATGACCGACCCGACAGGATGCAGCCTCGTGAGTGACATCATAGAACTGGCCGAATTCACCTCGCCCTATATTGTGGCCGAACCATCGCTCACGATCTGTGAAGGGCAGACCATCACGCTCGAAGTGTTCACCAACGAGGGTTCGCTGCTGCAATGGGCCGCACCGCTATCGGGCACTGGCCCCTATCAGACGGTGAGCGATCCGGGCACCTACAGCGTTTCGGCCACGCTGTGTGGTTTCACCGAGACGGTGAGTGTGACCATCACCCCGTTCAGCATCCCCATTCAGGCC
>JBFYQB010000110.1:0-8704 GCA_041302955.1 Flavobacteriales bacterium | reverse complement strand
GCAGCGTGGGCTTTGGAATGCCAAGTTCTTCGCCATAGTATGTGAACGGAATGCCACGCACCGTCATCTGCATCAACGCCAGCAGCTTGGCCTTGGCAGGGTCGTTGTCCACAGAAGTGATGCTGCGCTTTCGGTCGTGATTGCTGTAGACATACGTAGGAATGAGTGGCGCAGGGAAGTCGTGCTCGAACCCACTCACCACCTCTCGCCACGCCTTCGCGTTGAACTTGGTGCCCAGCGTTTGGAATAGGAACACCGAGTGAAGCCCTCGCTTTCCTCCATATTCGCAGAACTGCTTGATGGTGGCCGTGTTGCCAAACACCTCGCCTACTAGGAACCGTGGCGGATCGGTGAACGAATCGACTACCGCACGCAGCTCTGTGGCAAAGACAAAACTCTGTGGTTGGTTCACACTGTACTTCGCCTTCTGGAAGAACCCATCAGGATTCTCCTCGTTCGGCACGATGCGCAGACTCGGAGGATTATCCAGAAATGCCGTGTCCTCGTAGATGGAATTGAAGATGTCGAGTCGGAACCCGTCCACGCCCTTGCCCAGCCAGTAGCGCGCCACATCGAGCATAGCATCCTTCACCTCAGGATTCTGATAGTTCAGGTCGGGCTGAAAGGGAAGGAACGATGCCCAATAGAACTGCTTGCGCCCCTCGTGCCATTGCCAGCCCTGCCCACCGATCATGGCCTTCCAATTGGTAGGAGGACGTGTGCCATTCTTGCCCTTGCCATCGCGCCACACGTACCAATCGGCCTTCGGGTTGTCGCGTGAAGATGCCGACTCGGTGAACCACGCATGTTGCTCGCTGGTGTGGTTCATTACCAGATCGAAGATCACCTTCATGTCGCGCTTGTGTATCTCCGCAATGAGAAGTTCGCAGGTCTTCATGTCGCCATATTCCGGTGCGATGCTGCGGTAGTCGCTGATGTCATAGCCGAAATCCTGCTGCGGACTCAAGAAGAAAGGCGAAATCCATATCGCCCCAAAACCCAACTGTTGGATATGATCCAACTTCGCGATGATGCCCTTCAGATCGCCTATGCCATCTCCATCCGTATCATAGAACGAGCGCGGATAGATCTGATAGACTGTCTCGCCATGCCAGGGATTCTGCTGCGCAAAACCGACAAGCGGTAAGAAGAAAAGAATGAGCAACAAACGAAGCATGGGAGAAAGGTACTCCTTGATAAAACTAGAGGGGACAAAACTGTGAATAGTTGTCGAGCAATAAATGATGCTTCTCTTGACTTTTAACATCTCCGATGCCTACTGCGGGATGTACCTTTACGGCAATCAATTACAATCCCGCTTACATGACCATCAAACGCGTCAAATTCTCCACCACAGCCGACATGGAATTCGTGAATACTCTCCGCGACCGCGTGTCGGAGTATTTCAAACAGAAGGAAATTTCGCGCTATGGCAATGCCAACATGGTGACGAAGACCGTTACATTATTGGCCATCTATCTTATTCCTTACGGACTGATGCTTACTGGGGTCGTTGCGCACCCTGCGCTGCTGTTCATGCTATGGGTGTTCATGGCCTTTGGGATGGCGGGCATCGGGATGAGCATCATGCACGATGCCAACCATGGGTCTTATTCGCAGAGCGCGAAGGTGAACCAGTGGATCGGCTACCTCATCAACATCGTGGGCGGCAGTTCGTTCGTCTGGAAGATTCAGCACAACGTGTTGCACCACAGCTACACCAACATCGAAGGCCACGATGGTGACATCGACACGGGTGGAATTCTCCGCCTATCGCCTCACAGCAAGCGCAGATTCTTTCATCGCATTCAATACATCTACGCGTGGTTCCTCTACGGAATGATGACGCTGAACTGGGCCACCGTGAAGGATTTCAAGCAGTTCCTTGAGTTCCGCGCCAAAGGACTTACGGCCAAGGGCAAAGGACTTTTCGCGTGGCAGTTCTCACGTCTGGCAATGGCCAAGTTGGTCTATTACACCATGATGTTGGTATTACCGATATTGCTGTCACCTGTGGCGTGGTGGGTAACGTTGTTGTTCTTTCTGAGCATGCACTTTATTGCTGGCGTCATCCTGTCCAGCATTTTCCAATCGGCCCACGTGATGCCGCAGGTCGAATTCCCCACCGCACCGGACAGTGGCCGCATGGAGACCAACTGGTTCGTGCACCAGTTGCAGACCACTTGCAATTTCAGCCCAAAGAGCCGCATATTCTCATGGTTCGTTGGCGGATTGAACTATCAGATAGAGCACCATCTGTTCCCCAATGTGAGCCATGTTCACTACCGCCATCTGAGCAAGATCGTAAAGCGCACAGCCGAAGAATATGGATTGCCCTATTACGTGCACAGCAGCTTTGTCCGTGCGCTTTGGAACCATACCAAAGAGTTGTACATACTGGGGAAACCATTGAACCCGGTCCGTGTAAGGGCGTGATCGGAAGCCTAACTTTGGCCGTATGCCAGCCAACAAGTATGCGCTTCTCCGCTATCGGGTCATAGACAGATGCCTGACCAACAGGTTCAGGCCATTTCCAAGCGTAGAGGACCTGCAGCATGCTTGCGAGGAGGCCATCTATGGCAGCAGCAATGAGCGTGTTTCCATCAGCACAGTGGAGAAGGATCTGCGCGCGATGCGCAACGAGGAGGAACTCGGGTATTATGCACCGATCAAATACTCCAGGCTTGACAAGGGCTATTACTACGAAGACCCAAACTACACGATCCGCGACATCAGCCTGAGCGATGACGAACAGGAGGCCATCAAGCTCGCTGCCGCCACGCTATTCCAATTCCGGGACATGGCGGTGTTCAAAGATTTCGGGTCGGCCATCCAGAAGATCTTCGATCGGATGAACATCTCACCCGAAATGGAAGATGAGGCGGTGGAACACCACGTTCAGTTTGAGACCACGCCCGTGGCAAAAGGCTCGGAGCTGCTACCCGAGCTGCTTGCTGCCATCAAACAGAAGCAGGAGATACGGTTCCGCTATCATTCCTATTTGGATGACTCACGTTCTGAACGCGTACTCGAGCCTTATCTGTTGAAGGAATACCGCAACCGGTGGTATGTGATCGGTCGGGATGTGGAGCGTAACGGAACCCGCACCTTCGGGCTTGACCGTATTGATGACCTCCACACGTCACCGCGTTACTTCGCGGTGAAAGCGGATTTCGATCCCGAGTCACTTTTCCGTCACAGTTTCGGCATCACTGCTGGCGGCAAGCCAGAGGATGTGATGCTCCGCTTCGGAAAACAACAGGCCATGTTCGTGCGATCGCAGCCATTGCATCCTACGCAAGAGACGGTTTCAGAGGATGGGAATGGTATAGTGGTGCGTATCCGCGTCATACCATCGCCCGAACTGACGATGACCATCTTATCTTTTGGGCATCAGGTCGAAGTTGTGTCCCCGACCACATTGAGGGAAGAAGTGTCAGAAGCCATTCGACTCGCAGTAGGGCACTACAAGGCTTGAACAAATTGGTCTGAAACAAGAACGGCCCTGCCAAATGACAGAGCCGTTCGCTATCTGAAGTGACGCCTCGCGTCAATATTCGTCCTCGTTGAAGAAGAAATCCTCCTTGGAAGGATAGTCTGGCCAAACATCCTCAATACTCTCAAAAATCTCGCTATCGTCTTCTATCTCTTGAAGATTCTCAATAACCTCCATCGGAGCACCAGAGCGCATGGCAAAATCTATCAATTCATCCTTGGTGGCTGGCCAAGGAGCATCTTCCAAACGTGAGGCAAGTTCAAGCGTCCAATACATGTGCGAATCCTTATGGCAATGGGAGAAGTGTACCCTATGCTATTTCGCGCAAAGCTAAAAATTATCCGATGGGATGCCGTGTGTGAACGATAAAATTGATGACCGAGCAAAAGCCCACTACTGACGGGGCTTCCACGGAACTTCAACAGCTCCAGTGTCCTGAGAAAGTTTGCGCCCAAGAACAAACAGATGGTCTGATAGGCGATTAAGGTAAATGATTACCAATGGTTCAATAGGCTCTTTCTCATTCAGCAACACAGCAAGGCGCTCAGCTCTGCGGCAAACACATCGGGCCACATGGCAGAACGCAACGGTGTCATTACCTCCGGGAAGTACAAAAAACCGCATCTCGGGAAGCGACTCGTTCATTTCATCGATCTCCTTCTCAAGAAATTCAATATCCGAAAGATGAAGATCTGGTACTTTGAGATTGCTTTTTGATGGATCTGATGCGAGAATAGAGCCAATGGTGAAAAGTCGGTCTTGCACCTCCCCAAGCACATCCGCATAGTGCTTGTCGATGTCGCGATGTCGGATGAGTCCGATATATGAGTTCAGCTCATCCACTGTGCCGTAGCTCTCTATCCGAATATGGTGCTTAGGTACTCGCGCGCCTCCAAAAAGCCCAGTGGTGCCTTGATCGCCAGTCTTGGTGTATATTTTCATGCGCGTTGCAACACGGTGGTGATATTGTCATTCAGTCGGTCACTCTCCACAAGGCCGTCCTTGAGGCGAATGATACGATGCGCATGCTGAGCGATATCCTCTTCATGGGTCACGACCACGATGGTATTCCCATTGCGATGAATTTCTTCAAACAGCCCCATGATCTCAATGGATGTTTTGGAATCCAAGTTGCCAGTTGGCTCATCGGCCAAAAGCATTGCCGGGTGATTGACCAAGGCCCGGGCCACAGCCACACGTTGACGCTGCCCGCCCGAAAGCTCGTTGGGACGATGGTACATCCTATCGCCAAGGCCTACCTGTTCCATCACCTGCTTGCCGCGGGCAAGGCGTTCGCTTTTGGGCTTTCCGGCATAGATGAGCGGTAGACATACATTGTCCAACGCTGTTGAGCGCGGCAAAAGATTGAAGGTCTGGAATACGAAACCGATCTCCTTGTTACGCACCTCGGCCAACTGGTTGTCATTCATTCGGCTCACATCCTGCTCGCTCAGGAAATAACGGCCAGAGGATGGCGTATCCAAACAGCCGAGCATGTTCATCAGCGTGGATTTACCAGAACCGGAAGGACCCATCAAGGCCACATATTCACCTTTTTTAATGGTGATACTGATATTGCGCAGGGCATGCACCTCTTCTGTTCCCATGCGATAGACCTTCGCCAGATTCTCGGTACGGATTACGTCTGCCATGGGGCTAAATTAGTTTAGAGTTCAATGTGGGATCCATGCTTCAAAACCGGATGACGAAATCCTGTTTGGCCTGCCCGTTCCGTAAGAAAACAATCCCGATCTGAAAAAGATCGAGCGTTACCGAAACTTTCGGATGCGCCTTGATCATTTCCCACGCTTCGGCCATATCCTTAGACCAGTAGATGTCGTCAAAAATGAATACTGTTTCCGCGTGCGACTTCTCCAGACACTGCTCAAAGTAGCGGAGTGTGGGCTCTTTGCGGTGGTTACCATCGTTAAAGAACCAATCCAACCTCTCTATCGAATCAAGATAGCCTTTCAGCGTTTCGTCAAAATTGCCCTCGATAAGTTGGACACCACTCCTCTCTGCCTTCTGAAAACTCTCTCGGGCGATGGCGGCCGTCTGTGGACAACCTTCAAACGTTGTGAGCCTTGCACCGACATTACCAGATGCTTGATAGAGTGCACTGATGCCAAGCGAAGTACCCAGCTCTGCCATTTCCATGGGGCGGAAATGCGCCACCAACCGGTGCAACAACTGTCCATATTTTGGTTCCTTGGCAGAATTGCGGGCTATATTACTGACCCTGCGTTGGCGCGATGCGCTGATAGTGGAACCCGCTCCCAGATCCGTGATCGTTATCGTTCGGTCATCTTGAAGCAGGGCGCTCTTGATATTATCCACGTTACGATAAGATTCACGCGGTGACCTGTCGTAAATCACCTCGTCCAGCAACCGATAGACAAATGGCGAATGGATGCCATGCCTGTTTTTGGCACGCCATCGGTATCGGACATATTGAACGGCACGCCAGAGAAGCATCGGGTCGCAAATTTAACCTTTGGCAGAACCTCATCATGCATCAAGTTTTAGCTGCACTTTCTATTGCTTTGTACCGTGATGCAGATGCATAGCCGGAAGAATTATTTTGCTTGGCTGTTCAGCGTGGTTCTAATGGCCGTTCTGCTGGGTGCTCTGGAGTTAGGTGCGCGGATGTTAGGCTACTCCCCTGGCGATGTAAGTCCGAATTGGCTCAACTTCAAGGCTGTGGATTCCTTGCAGGTCTACAATGACCTTGATGTGAACGAAGATGGCATTCTTACAGGCAATACTTCTAAGCAAGATGTCTATGGTCTGCCGATCAACAGTAAAGGATTCAATACACCTGAATTCACTCAAGTAGATACCACCAAGCCTACGGTGATGCTTATTGGCGACAGCTTCACCTGGGGCATGAGTGCAACTCACAGCGATAGTGCGTTTGCCAACATCCTGCGCAGAGAATCGGGATGGAACGTGCATAACCTTGGCATTCCAGCTGCCGACCCAGTCCAATATGCGCTTGTGGCAGAACATCACCTACCGGAATTGCAGCCTGATGTGGTGATGCTCATCTTTTTCGTGGGTAACGATATCATGCTTCATGACCGCCCAGCAGCTCCGTTTCGCGATTTCTATTTTTTCACCAATGCAGGGGCGATCCTTACAGATCTTGACGGCATTCACTTTCCTGATGCACACGCGGCCTACGCCTATCTGATGCACGACAAGTATTGGTTGACAGGCGAACGCAATCTCTGGGAATGGTTCATCAGTAAGAGTGCGGTGCTCTCGCGGTTGTATTCCATTCGTTTTCGATGGGAGGAGAAACAACGGTGGGAAACGGCCATTGAAGACCTATCGCTCACCACGGGTTATGTCAGGCGTGTTCGAAATGCTGCGTTGGCCCATGGGGCCGACTTCCACATCATTGTGATACCAGAAATAAAAGAAGCGGAAATGGCGCGGGAGGACTATGAGGCAAGGTATGGTTCGTTCTTCCATCATCCCGAACTCCAATCTTTCATTGCATGGCCCGTCACCGAAAAGAAGATGTTCAATCCTTATCCTGATGCACATCTGAATAATAGCGGGCATCGGGTTTATGCGGATTTCATTCGGCAAATATTGCCCCGATCGACCGCAACATCTCCAAACGAATGAACCTGCATCTTTGCAGCCCATTTCAATAACTATGAAGGTTTTTAAGTTCGGTGGTGCATCTGTAAAAGATGCGGATGGAGTGAAGAATGTGACGCGCATCCTTCGTCTGTTTCCCAATGACAGGGTAATGGTGGTGGTTTCGGCCATGGGCAAGACCACGAACAAATTGGAACTGCTTTGGAAGGCCTATATGAAAAACGATGGCCCGCACCAACATTTGGAGTCAATCCGAACAGAGCACCATACCATTGCAAAAGAACTTTTTGGCGGTGATGCGCAGGTGGCATTGGATGCTATTGACAATACTTTAGTAGAAGTGGAGTGGATACTGGACGAGACCCCGCAACACCATCAGGACTACTATTACGACCAGATCGTTTCAATTGGCGAAATGCTGAGCACGCGTATTGTGAGCATCTATCTGAATAAGGAGGGCGTCAGCAATACATGGCTCGATGCCCGAGACCTTGTACGGACTGACAACACCTACCGCGATGGCCGCATCGACTGGGAAACCACAGGCGCCATGACGCGCGAGGTGGCGAACAAGGCATTTTTGAAGACAGACATTTGCATCACCCAAGGTTTTGTGGGCGGAACAACTGAGAATTTCACTACTACATTGGGGCGCGAGGGATCGGACTTTACTGCCGCTATCCTTGCCTACTGCCTCGATGCTGAGGAAGTGGTGATCTGGAAAGATGTTCCGGGCGTGCTCAATGCCGACCCGAAATGGTTTGACGACACGGTGCTCATTCCCCGGATCAGTTATCAAGATGCGGTGGAACTGGCCTATTTCGGAACGAGTGTTATCCATCCGAAAACGATAAAACCGTTGCAGAACAAACGCATTCCTCTTAGAGTGAAATCGTTTGTAAAACCAGATGCGGCCGGAACAATAGTGAGCGAAGAGGAAGTGCAAATACCCGTGCCTTCGTTCATCTTCCGCATGGATCAGGTGCTCATCTCCATCATGCCGTTGGATTATTCCTTCATCGTTGAGAACAACCTGCGTGATATTTTCACGCGATTTGCCCACCATGGTGTGCGCATCAACGTAATGCAGAACTCAGCGGTCAGCTTTTCGGTGGCAGTGGACAACGACCCCGACAGGCTTGCAGCCCTTGTCACCGATCTGGAACATGATTTCAAAGTGGTGAAACAGGCCGGGCTTGAACTGATCACTATCCGCTACTTTGATGACGCCACCATAGCCCGCGTTCTGGTGGATAAAAAAGTGCTGATGGAGATAAAGAGCGGAAAAACCGTTCAAATGGTGGTACGGCCTGACTGACCATAACGTCATGTGGACTCTGTGCTAGCTTTCCTAAAAACACTTCAAGTAAGGCATATTGCCATTCTTTTGGCCAGTGTGTATCTGTTTGTTGGGCTGGCCGTGCTTGATCACTATGGTATTTCGTATGACGAAGAGCCCCAACGATTGGATAATGGCTTGGTAAACTACCTTTTCGTTACAGGTGAAAATCGAGAAATACTTAGAACGGGAAACGAGAAATATCACGGGCCAGCATTTGAAATTATTCTCACGGGGATAGAGAAGGCTATAAATTT
>JBFYQB010000109.1:0-16549 GCA_041302955.1 Flavobacteriales bacterium | reverse complement strand
TTTGGGACAATACAAATAGCCGTTTGGGTATAGGTACTGCTACTCCTTTATCCCCCTTGCATGTGGGTACTACGGTCTGGAGCGCTGGTGAGCTGCATTTCTCCAGCGGTTGGGGTGTAGGTGGTTATCATGCCACCATTGGTAGTGGATACACGGGCACCACCTCGGGTGGTATAATGCTCGGTACGCCTCATGTGCCTTATCGTAGTGGTTTTGGTGCTAAGATACGCCATGCGAGCGATCAGGCAGCCTCTTTCTACTGGGATCTTGGTATAAATGCAGAAGCAGGAGGCGCCATTGACCGCTTTGACCTGAACAGGAATAACGCAAATCTGGTATCGGTGCTCAGCAATGGCAATATGGGCATAGGTACCACTGGTCCTTCGCGCAAATTGGAGGTGAATGGTGCTATTAAACTCGCCTATGGTCATCAGATCTATCTGGGCGAGGATGTGGGAAACAATGGAAAGATCGGGATCAACTTCCATACCGATGCGGATCCCAACTATTGGATCGGTAAGCCTGCTGGGGTATGGACACAGCCGCTGCACGTGGCCTTCTACACAGGTATCCGCATTGGTGCGAATACTGTTTACGGAGGCACACGCTTTTTCAACAGCAGCGATATGGCTACGCAGATAATGAGTACTGGTGATGGCGACAACCATACACGTATCTACTACAACCTGTATGCCCCCATCATGTACGATATCAATGATGCGGCTTATTATGTGGATCCGAATGGTACCAGCAATATGAACGTCTTCACACGGGGCACACTGGCTCGCAGCAGTCTGAATGCCTTGCAGAACAATTCACCTGTCACCACCCGTTCGGTGCAAGGCGATGCGTATCTCAATGGATCTATGGGCTGGGGTCAAGTTGATTTCAACGTGATGACCAATTGGGGCAGTGGCTTCATTGACTCATGGAGCAATCCGGCCAATGCGCCCGGTGGGTCATCGCATTACACGGGTTTCCAATCCATGCACCATACCAGTCAGAACAGTGTTAATTTCTATGGCTTTCAGATGGTCACGGCCGGTGAGGCGGTCAACCGCTACTTCTTGCGCAACTCTTGGAATAGTCCACGGCCATGGGTAGAGATGATACATACGGGCAACCTTAGCGGCAATTCGATCCTCAACCAGTGGGGTGGCAACCAGTCTGCCAATTTCCATATCTCCGGTTCGGGCAGGGCAGGGGCCGATCTTCGTGCTCCTATCTTCTATGATGAGAACAACACAGGGTACTATACAGACCCTAATGGTGTGTCCAATCTGGCGGGCATCACCACCTCCGTCAATTACAACACGTTCCACACCTGGACCAACCTGCCCAACCATACTGGATTTTACTCTTCCAACCACAATGGAGCGCACTTCTATCCAAATAATGGATCGTATGGATCATGGAGAATGGATGGCAGCCGAGGCGGTTGGGGAGGTATTGAGTTTCCGAGCGGTGCGGGCAATATATCGTTGATGATAGGTCAGGGCGGCTGGGGTGGTATGACCACAGGTATGCATGCCAATAGCTACGGCTGGCTTTGGAGGTTTGAGCATCAGACCCTCTATGCGGCTGGCATGGTGGACACCGACAATACCGGCTACTATATGAACCCCAATTCAACCAGCCGCATGAGCAGCATCCATACCGATGGCAACCTCTTGAACTGGCCTGGTTACAATGGTCTGGCGCAAGGGTATGGGCACTATGTATGGCCTGGCCGTAATGATGGTAGTGGTGCTCCATGGCAGCAGAGCTGGTATCTTGCCTCTCATAGCAGCTATGGTCTATATACCAATACAGGGCTCAATTTTGATGGCACCCTCTATGCTCAAGGCAATGCCGTGATTGATGCGGGTGGTGCATGGCACCGCAGCTATGGTGCCACTGGATGGTATAATAGTACGTACGCTGGAGGTTGGTTCATGCAGGATGGCACCTATATAACAGGTTACGGAAACAAGACCATACGCAATGACAAAGGGGGAGGCGCAGCAGCGATATGGTATGGTGATACCTATGCCAACGGCTATTGGGCCCAAGAAACCTATTCGCCTGGTGATTACTGGTATGCCAACTACAATAGAGGATATGTGTATGCCACAACGTATGGGTATCTCAGCACGCGCAAGTCAAAGAAGGATATCCGCAAGTTCAGTGAAGACGACTATGCTAGTGCACTGGCCTTCATGGACGACCTGGATCTTAACTATTATGTGAGTAAAGGCGATGACCTAGGTACCACCCGAGTGGGCTTCATTGCTGAGGAGACTCCCGGTAACCTTACAGTACCTGGGAAATCAGGAGTCCTCTATGGCGAACTCAGCATCTACAATACAGGCGCCATTCGCGTGCTGAAAAAGAAGGTGGAAGACCTTGAAAAGCAGCTGACCATTCTGAGTGATTTCGGTATCGATGCCATGTCTGCTACCAAAATGAGGGTCGAATTCTCGGAAGGATTTGCAGGTCTTATCGGTGATGCACAACCTGCTGTTGTGGTCACACCTACTACCAAGAATGCTGTCATGAGTGTGTCAGGCATTGATAAGCAAGGATTCTGGGTAGACCTTAACGGTCCCTTGGGAACAACATTCAGTTGGGTGGCCATGGCCAATGCACAGCAACCTGCTGCAGACAAGGGATACAGCGAGAGTTTCAGCAGCATGTTGGAATCAGCAGAACTTGATGTGAATACACGCCCGCTGCCGAAGTTCTCCGAAAAGCCGGAACCAGTGAAGGAAGATCCGACTGCTCCATGGTCTGGCAGTGGTGTCACTAAAAAGGAATTTGTTGATGAACCCGCTATTTCTCCTGTCACAGGTGTTGAAGGGGTGGTTGTAGAGCCCACAAATGCACCGGGCACCATTGTACCACAGACAATCTCGCGTCCTTTGCCATTGGCAGAGATTGAAAAGGGAGGAACGGAGAAGTTGCACGATCCAGTGCAGTATCAGGAAGGAATTCAGCGTGCAGCGCAACTTGACGCTCCCACTACGGCTCCAGAGCCAGAAAAGATCATTGAATCCGATAAACCATCTGATGATGTAGTCCCTCCTCCATACCCATCCGTTGAGGAGGGTCAAGAACCGAAACATTGATATTCAAGGTCATGAAACGGTCCATACTGATATTCGGAATCTCGTTGGTCGCTGCGGGTGTTGCCCGCTCGCAGACCGATGGTACAATTGTAACGGGCATTAGTAACCATGCACAGGTTCGGGATGCCTCTGCTGTGCTGGAGGCATACTCCGACAATCAGGGTTTTCTTACCCCAAGGTTGACTTTGGTGCAACGCAATGCGATAGCATCTCCGGCTACAGGCCTGCTCATTTTTCAGACAGATAATACTCCCGGTTACTATTATAACTCAGGCACACCAGGTTCGCCTGTATGGGAGCGGGTCGTGGTGTCATCGGGATCTTTATCGGGTTCTGGTGCCGCTACCCGGGTTGCGTTTTGGAGCGGTGCCACAGCACTGTCTTCCAATGCCAATCTATTTTGGGATAACACCAATAGCCGTTTGGGGCTGAGCAATGCCACACCAGGTTCGCCATTGCACGTGGGGAGCACTGGTTGGAGTGCCAACCAGATACATTTTTCAAGCGGTTGGGGTGCAGGCGGTTATCACGCCACCATTGGTAGCGGTTATACCGGCATCACTGCAGGGGGTATCATGCTGGGCGCGCCTCATGCGCCATATCGTAGTGGTTTTGGTGCGAAGGTTCGCTACGCAAGCGACCAGAGTGCTACCGCTGCTTGGGATTTCGGTATCAATGCCGAAGCAGGTGGTGCTTTAGATCGCTTCGACCTGAACAGGAACAACGTGAATCTGGTCTCAGTGCTCAACAATGGTAATATGGGCATCGGTAATGATAGTCCTACCCGTAAGCTATTGGTCAATGGTGCGATAAAGTTGGCATATGGTCATCAGATCTATTTCGGTGAGAATGTTACCGCTAATGGTAAAATAGGTGTCAATTTCCATACGGATGCAGATGCGGGATATTGGATAGGTAAGCCTGCGGGTGCTTGGACACAACCTTTATATGTGGCTTTCTATACGGGCATCCGTATCGGGGCGAATACAGCTTACGGAGGCACACGCTTTTTCAACAGTAGTAACATGGCCACCCAGACCATGTCCACTGGTGATGGCGACAATCATACGCGTATCAATTACAATCTCTATGCCCCCATCCTATATGACATCAATGATGCGGCCTATTATGTAGATCCTAATGGTACGAGCAATATGAATGTGTTCACGCGGGGCACATTGGCACGAAGCAGCCTCAATGCCTTGCAGAACAACTCACCGGTCACCACCCGTTCGGTGCAGGGCGATGAGTATCGCAATGGATCCATGGGTTGGGGTCAGGTTGATTTCAACGTAATGACCAATTGGGGCAGTGGTTTTATCGATTCGTGGAGCAATCCTGCCAACGCTCCTGGTGGTTCGTCTCACTACACGGGTTTGCAATCCATGCACTCCACAAGCCAGAACAGCTTGAATTTCTATGGATTTCAATTTGTTACTGCGGGTGAGGCGGTCAACCGCTATTTCTTGCGCAACTCATGGAATGTTCCTCGGCCATGGGTAGAGATGATACATACGGGCAACCTTAGCGGCAATTCGATTCTGAACCAATGGGGGGGCAACCAATCAGCCAACTTCCACATCTCTGGATCGGGAAGGGCTGGTGCAGATCTTCGTGCCCCCATATTCTATGATGATAACAACACAGGTTATTACACTGATCCTAACGGTGTGAGTAATGTGGCTGGTATAACCACATCGGTCAATTACAACACTTTCCATACCTGGACCAACCTGCCCAACCATGCGGGTGTCTATTCATCCAATCACAATGGTGCTCATTTCTATCCCAACGATGGTTCACATGGTTCATGGCGCATAACAGGTTCACGTAATGGTTGGGGTGGAGTTGAATTTCCTAGCGGTGCTGGCAACATCTCGTTGATGGTGAATACTGGCGGTTGGGGAGGAATGACCACCGGTGAGCATGCCAACAGTTATGGCTGGCTTTGGAGGTTTGAACATCAGACGTTGTATGCATCCCGCATAGTGGATATGGATGATGGGAACTTCTACATGGATCCCAATTCCACAAGCCGTATGAGCAGTATTTATGCGGATGGCAACATGCTTAACTGGCCTGGCTACAATGGCCTTGCTCAAGGCTATGGACACTATGTCTGGCCTGGGCGTAACGATGGTAGTGGCGCAGCGTGGCAGCAGAGCTGGTATCTGGCCTCCCATAGCAGTTATGGTCTCTACACCAACACAGGGCTCAATTTTCAGGGCACACTTTATGCTCAAGGAAACACAGTTATCGATGCTGGAGGTGGATGGCACCGTAGCTATGGCTCCACAGGCTGGTTCAATGGTACCTATTCAGGCGGATGGTATATGAACGGAGCTTCGCACGTGCTGGGCTATAACAATAAGACCGTTCGCAACGACCGTGGAGGATACCCCGCAGCTGCGTGGTATGGTGATACGTATGCCAATGGCTATTGGGCAACCGAGACACAGTCGCCAGGCGATTACTGGTATGCCAATTATAATAGGGGTTACGTCTATTCCACTACGTACGGTTATCTGAGCACACGAAAGTCCAAGAAGGATATCCGAAAATTCACTGAGGATGATTATGCAAGTGCTTTGGCATTCATGGATAGCCTGAATCTTCATTACTATGTGAACCGAAGTGACCATATGAATACCACGAGGGTTGGCTTCATAGCAGAGGAAACACCGGGAAATCTAACTGTCCCGGGTAAATTGGGAGTGCTTTACGGTGAATTGGGCATCTATAATACGGGGGCTATACGGGCATTGAAAAAGAAGGTGGAACACTTGGAACGACAACCCAAGGTCTTTCGGGACTTTGGATCAGGAGGTTCCAGCTCGCTCAGATTCTGGGTGGATTTCTCCCCCGATTTTCAAAAATCGGTTGGCAGTGCTTTGCCTGCTGTGATTCTGACCTCTTCAAAAGCTGAAGTCGTCATGTCCGTTTCTGATGTGACGAACCAAGGATTCTGGGTAGATGCTTCTGTTGCCGATGGTAGCCGATTCAGTTGGATAGCTATGGCGAGAGTTGATGCCGCTGAAGAGAGATCGCTCGAACCAGGTTATAGTCAGCAGTTTGCTAGCATGCTGGAATCTGCCGAGTATGATGCAGCCAATAGGCGTCTTCCAATGTTCAGTGAAAAGACGGATGTGTATGGTGACCCCACACCTGCCCAATTGGTCAGAACCGAAGCTGCAGAACCTATTTCTGTGGAAAAAACCGTGTTGGTTGCGCCATTTCATGATGCCAAAGGCGTCACTACGGTTCCTGAAAATGCACAGGGTCCTGCCGTGTTGCCAACAGTTGTTCATAGTAATGTGCCACTTGCCAAGAATGTACCTATGCAAGTGCCCACCTCTAAAAATGGTCTATCCGAAACAATCTCAGTACCCGTGGATCCGAAATGAAGATTTTCGTTTGATCAGGGCATGTGCATGAATTTCCGCACATGAATGTTAGGAGTCCTGATAGTACATGATAGGCCCGTCATCCTTGTTGATGGCGGGCTTATCTTTTTATCCATTGTTCTAGATTGATGAAATCATTATTGCTTTCTATAGGCAACTTTTCAGCAGTCCTGCTGTCATACAATTGGTGATAAATGCTCAGTGCTTTGTGCCTACTGCATGCATCTGTCCATTAAATTGTGCCTCTGTTCGCGTAGTAGTTAAAACCCTCTAACGGATGTCGATGCCCTTTGCCTTAGGTAGGATGCTCATGCTTGCGGGCATGCTGTGTCTGTCTATGGTGGCACATGGTCAATTGGTGGTGCAGGGTGGACTTACTCCCTTACAACTGGCGCAGATAATTGCAGGGCCGGGCATCACGGTTTCCAATGCAACGATAACAGGATCCGCACAGGCATCGGGCTCTTTCGATGGCGTCAACAGCAACATAGGTCTGCCAAGCGGGGTGATTCTTACCACTGGGCCCATTGATATAGCCGTAGGGCCGAATACGGCAGGTAGCGCTGGTACAGGGCTAGGACTTCCCGGTAATGCACAACTCAATGGATTGGCAGGGGCCACCACTTATGATGCCATCTTGTTCGAGTTCGATTTCATCCCATTGTCCAACACGGTCGAGTTCAATTATGTCTTCGGGTCTGAGGAGTATCCGGAGTTTGTCAATTCTGGCTATAACGATGCCTTTGCCTTCTTTATAAGCGGCCCGGGCATCGCAGCAACTTATGGCACGGCCAGCTACAACATGGCGCGTGTTCCCGGCACTACGCAACCTGTGACCATCGACAATGTGAACGCTGGTGCCAACAACCAGTATTATTTCAATAATTCGGGTGGCACCTCCGTGCAGTACGATGCGTTCACAAGACCGTTGGTGGCCACGGCACAGGTGCAGGCCTGCCAGACCTACCACATCGTGATGACCATTGCTGATGCTGGTGATGGTATCTATGATTCGGGTGTGTTCATTGAAGAGGGCAGTCTTATCAGTAATGCATTGCAGATTGAGGCCAGCACAGCCACTGCGGACTCTACCGCCTATGAAGGATGCTCTACTGCAACCGTCACCTTCACCCTTGGCAGTGCAGTGAGCACACCTACCACCATTAACTACAGCGTTTTGGGCACGGCCACCAATGGAGTGGACTATGCCACTGTGCCCACCTCGGTCACCATTCCTGCCAATCAGCTTTCCACCAACTTTCAGATTACGCCTACGCAGGATGGCCTGGCCGAAGGGTTAGAGACCATCATCATCGATGTGCAGACCAGCGTATGTGGTACGGATGCCATCATCGTCTATCTCAGCGACCTCGATCCTTTGCAAGTGCAGGCCTATGGTGACACCTCGTTCTGTCCAGGCGGTACTGCCATGCTCTGGGCCGAAGCACAGGGTGGTGGCGGTAGCACCACATTCGCATGGAGCAATGGCGCCACTACCGACACGATATATGTTACCCCAGCTGCCACCACAGACTATACCGTTAGCGTCACAGACTATTGCACTTCAGGCAGTCCTGTTTCGGCACCCGTAAACGTTGCGATCGCACTGTTGCCTGTAACGGTACAAGTGTTTGGCGATACGGCCTTTTGCCCGGGAGGCACCGCCATGCTATGGGCCGAGGCGCAGGGTGGGGGCGGGGTTACTACCATTGCTTGGAGTACTGGTGAGACCACCGATACCATTTATGTTTCTCCTGCTGCTACCACACAGTATACCGTTACAGCCGATGACTACTGCGGGGCCAACAACCCGGTGGCGATTGCCGAAGTGACGATAGATCAATTGCCAGTGGCTGATGCTGGGGCAGATCAGACGTATTGCACAGGTGATGAGGTCACATTGACCGCTTCCGGTGGAGACGCTTACGAGTGGTTCACGCTGCCGGCCATGACGTTGGTAGGAACGGATGCTGATCTGGTACTCAATCCATCCGGAGACCTCGACCATCTCTTGGTGGCGTATTTTGGAGTTTGCAGTGATGCGGATACCGTTGCCATATTCGAGTTGCCTGCCGATCCCATCAGTGCCATGGGCGATGCTGCTATCTGTCCTGCCGATTCGACTCAGCTCGATGTGAACGGTGCATCCGTGGGATCCACTTTCACTTGGACTCCTGCTTCCGGTCTGTCGGATGCGAGTGTGCAGAATCCAATGGCGTCACCTTCGTTCACAACATGGTATCAGCTGACGGCTGTAAGTGCCAATGGATGCATCGGTCGCGATTCGGTTCAGATAATTGTGCTGCCCTTGCCGCAGGTAAGCTTTACTTCGCCTATTGTCTGCCTCAATGAGGCCACTCCTTTCGAGAATACATCCACCATAGCATCCGGGTCCATTGCCACTTACGCTTGGGATCTTGGCGATGGCACTACTTCTGCCCAGACCGCCCCGGTGCATCTTTATATGGATGCCCTGACCTATACGGCCACTTTGGTCGCTACGTCAGCTGCGGGTTGTGTGGACAGTGTTTCGCAGGATGTTACTGTCGCACCATTGCCTGTTGCCGCTTATGTCTTTACCAGCGATTGTGTCGACAAGCTTATCACCTTCACCGACAACTCTTCTGTCATATCTGGCAACGTTATCGGTTGGCTATGGGATTTTGATAATGGCAACACGTCATCGCTTCAGGATCCTCCATTGCAGCTTTTTCCTAATTCAGGTCTCTTTGATGTGCAACTGTCAGTGATCACAGAACTTGGATGTGTGGACGACACCTCCATCAGCGTAGAGATCTATCCGCTGCCTACAGCCATCTTCACGTGGGACAGCGTGTGTCATGGCCTTCAGAATCAGTTCACAGATGTTTCGTTGGCCAATGGTGCCTATCCCATCGATCAATACGATTGGCAGTTCAGCGATGGTCAGACATCAATGGTGGCCTCCCCACAGGTGGTCTTTGTCACACCGGGATTCTATCAGGCCACACTATCTGTCACTACGACCATGGGATGCAGAAATACCGTTGTCAATGGTGATGCGGTTGTATATCCTAACCCTGTGGCACAGTTCAGCAGCGCCATTGCAAACTGCTTTGGCGATACCACATACTTCGAAGACCTTTCAACCGTTCAGGACATCTTGAACGATTCGGTCATGATGCACGCTTGGGATCTGGCAGATGGTGCGGTTGCAGCTGTCGCAGACCCTGATCATGTTTATAGCGCCTACGGTTTCTATCCCGTTTCTCTTGCCGTGACCACTGATAAGGGATGCATTGGCACCGTTACCCACGATGTGGAGATATATCCGCTGCCGCAAGTTGGGTTCACTTCTGATGTGCGCAGTGGTTGTCAACCTTTGCGCATCCAGTTCTTGGACGAGACCACCATCCCTGTTCCATACAATCTTGCCCAATGGCAGTGGGATCTGGGCGTTGGCAATGACAGTATCACCACGCAGTTCCCTGTCAATACATATCTCGATGGCGATCTGCCGCCTTTGGACAGTGCCACCTACGCCATAGCATTGCAGGTCACCTCTGGCAATGGATGCGTTTCCTCCATCTCCATCAATGACTTTATTGTTGAGTATCCGAAGCCGACAGCATTTTTTGATGCCGACCCTGCGGTTGCAGATATGAACGACCCGCAGATAGAATTCATCGATGCCTCGTCCATCGATGTCATTGCATGGGATTGGGAATTTGGCGATGGCAATGGTTCAGATATCCAGCATCCGCAACACCTGTATTCCGACACAGGCAGTTATCCCGTGGTCTTGTACGTTGCCACCGAGCATGGCTGTTTGGACACTGCAAACTACATTGTGGAGATACGGCCTACATTCACTTTTTACATTCCCAATACGTTCACCCCCAATAATGATGGCCACAACGAGACCTTTTATGGTCAAGGCACGGGATTGAGCTATTACAGCATGATGATCTTCGACCGTTGGGGCGAGATGATATTCGAATCAAATGATGAGGATTACCATTGGGATGGTTCATTCCAAGGGCAGCAGGTGCAGCAAGGTGCCTATGCCTATTTGTTCACCATCAAGGACTGGGAAGGAAATGATCATCATTATGATGGCCACGTGATCCTGATGCGTTGATAGTTCCATGCGACCGAGACTCGTAATACTCCTCTTCATAGGGCTTCAATTTATTGTGGTCAATGTCATTGCCCAGTATCAGGTCAATGGCAATGCTGTCCAGACCTCATGCAACTGTTATCAATTGACGCCTGCTCAGGATGGTCAAGCGGGCTCAGTATGGAACGTTAATCTGATCAATCTGAACAGTCCGTTCAACTTCTCATTCGATGTGTTCTTGGGCTGTAGCGATGGTGGTGCAGACGGAATGGCCTTTGTGCTTCAGCCACTCAGCATCAATGCGGGAAGCCTAGGCGGTGGTATCGGCTATGCGGGCATTGCTCCTAGTTTGGCCGTGGAGATGGATACGTATCAGAACAACACCGATCCATCTTACGATCACATAGCCCTTCAGACCAATGGTTCAGTGACCCATGGTACGGGAAATACGCTTGCTGGCCCAATTCAGACCAGTGCCACCGCTGGCAATGAGGAGGATTGCGCATGGCACCTCCTGCAAGTGTCTTGGGATCCTGCCACGCAGATTTTCACCGTGTCTTTCGATGGTGTTCTTCGTTTATCCTACAGTGGCAATATCACTTCGGCCTTTGGGGGGAATCCTCAGGTCTATTGGGGGTTTACAGCCGCCACTGGTGGTGCTAACAATCAGCATCAGTTCTGCAATACCCTCAATCCATCCTTCAATATAACTCCCGCACCTCAGTGCGAGGGCAACCCCATTCAGTTCAATAGCACTTCGGTGGTCAGCACAGGCCAGATAACTGGATTCGTATGGGATTTCGGTGATGGCAATACTGGCACGGGTACCAATCCCTCCCATACCTATGCTACTCCGGGCAATTACACCGCAGTGTTGAGCATCACCTCAGAAGGATGTACCGAGACTTTCAGCACACCTGTGTCGGTCAATCCCAAACCTACGGTGGATGCTGGCGGGGATGTGCCCATTTGTTTGGGCGATGTGGTGCATCTGACCCCCAACAATATTCAGCCCACTTACAATTACAGTTGGTTCCCTACCACAGGTGTCAGTGCTCCGAACACGCCCGATCCATTCATCACCACCGCCAATACGGCATCCTACCTGCTTACGGCAACCGATGCCAATGGATGTCAGGCATCTGATGATGTCACTATCATCGTCAATCCCAATCCCGTGGCCATTGCCGGTGTAGGTCAGACCATCTGTGAAGGAGAATCCGCTGATTTGAATGGTTGGGGTGCACCTACCTTATTATGGTCGCCTGCCACTGGGCTTTCAGATCCAACTATTGGTACGCCAACAGCGTCACCCACCACCACTACGGTATATACTTTGCTCGTTACCGATGCCAATGGTTGTCAGGATTCGGATGCCATTACCATCACGGTCAATCCTGTTCCAACCGTCAATGCGGGCACAGATGCTACCATGTGTGTCGGTGAGCCGCATCAGATGACCGGCTCAGGAGCTTTGGACTATGCGTGGTCGCCTGCAACTGGACTGAGCAATCCTACCATTGCCGATCCCATCTTTGATGGACTTGTATCTGCCAGCTATACCTTGACCGGCACCGATGCCAATGGATGCTCCAATACAGCATTCGTGATGATGAATGTGAATCCGCTGCCTAATGTGAATGCTGGGGCTGATGTGGGTATATGCATCGGAGATGTTCAACAGCTCAATGCCACAGGTGCTGTCGATTACGTCTGGACATCTGCTGCCAATATTGACAACGCTACAATTGCCTCCCCAATATTCTCGGGTGTTGCTACAGAAACACTTTCGGTTACCGGAACGGATGCCAACGGATGCGTCAATGATGATGAGGTCATCATTACGGTCAATCCTCTCCCTATCGTGAGCGCTGGAAATGATGCGGAGATGTGTATAGGGTCAACATTGACGCTGGGAGCATCGGGTGCTGTGTCTTACACGTGGTCTCCGGCCACCGACCTCAACAATCCGAATATCGCTTCCCCCGTGTATTCCGGAGCAGTTGATGTTACGCTTACCGTTACTGGCACGGACGCCAACGGGTGCGTAAATACAGACCAGATGAGCATTACTGTAAATCCGCTGCCCGTGGTTGATGCAGGCACAGATGCGGTGATTTGTGCCCAGACCACCACGCAGCTTGCGGCATCAGGTGCATTGAGTTACGCATGGACACCTGCTACTGATATCGATGATGCAACTGTTTCCGACCCGGTGCTCACAGGCGTTGCCACCACCACGCTTACAGTTACTGGAACGGATGCGAATGGTTGTGTCGATACCGATCAGGTCACCGTTACAGTAAATCAACTGCCTCAGGCGGTCATCGATGTGATTGCTGATGTCTGCGTTGGAAGTCCGACTTTCTTCAGCGAGAGCTCCATCGGGAATGGTCTGAGTTATCAATGGACCTTGGGCGATAACACCACATCCACCGATCCGCTCTTCAGCCACACCTATGCCGATGCTGATACTTACCCTGTTACCCTCGCAGTGACCGATGTAAATGGCTGCGAAGGTTCGGATGCGTCCTCAGCGGTTGTGGCCGATCTGCCCGTTGTCACCTTCAGCGTCTTTAATGGTCCGGATTTCTGTGAAGGCGAGCAGATATCTTTTCAGAACACTTCGCCTGGCACCAATGCAGGTCTTTCTTGGAATTTCAACTACCAGCCAGGATTGCCAACTTCTCCTGGAAGTTCCAGCTCCTTGCCCGATCCACTATATAGCTATCAGAGCTACGGAAGTTATAATGTGCGTTTACGGGTGTTGTCCAACTTTGGGTGCATCAACGATGCTACACAGCAGGTTTTCATTCACGATGTTCCATCTGCCGATTTTGCATTCACCATTGCTTGCGAAAAATCCCCCACCGTTTTTACAGACCTGTCGATTGTTGAAGGTGGATCGACAATTAACGGATGGCAGTGGGATTTCGCGGATGGCACCCCGTTCGAATATGTTCAGAATCCGAGCTACACCTTCTCTCAAGACGGCATTTTTGATGTCGAACTCGTTGTTCAGACCAATGACGGATGCAGAGACACGATGATTCATAGTGTTTGGATCAATCCTACGCCTGTTATCACAATTTCCGGAACAGACGTCTGTATCGGTGGCGAGACCCAGTTTCTCAACAGTTCATCGCCTCAGGATGCGACTATAGTCGATTGGACCTGGGATTTTGCTGATGGGCAGACCTTAACAGGCCCTGATGCTGTGCATACCTATCAGGCCTATGGTAACTATGATGTGACGCTTACTGCATCCAGCGATAGTGGCTGCGTGGCCACGGGAGCAACCCTTGTCCGTGTATTCCCCAACCCCGAGCCACAGTTCTTCGTGGTCGATGCCGAAGGCTGCGAGCCTCACACTACGCCTATTTTCAACACCTCTACAATTGCTTCAGGTGCCATTTCCACCTACAGTTGGAGCTTTGATTTTGGAACAGGTAGCACAGAGGATAGTCCCACGGTCGTTATCAGCGATACCACAGGAACATTTGGAGTTACGCTTACGGCAGTGAGTGCAGAAGGCTGTCAATCAACGGTCACGCAGCTGGATGCCATTACCGTGCATGTCACTCCTGTGGCCGCGTTTACGCAGAGTGCTACCGTAGTGCCGATAAATGATCCAGCGGTTGATTTTACGGACGCATCCATCGATGCAGTGAACTACGATTGGGACTTTGGGGATGGTACTTCATCCGGTCTTAGCGACCCAAGGGTGTTGTATACAGAACCGGGCATTTATGATGTGCTGCTTACCGTTACCAATGGCATGTGCAGTGCCGAGGCCGGTTCTACGGTGGTTGTCGAGCCCATTTTCTCGTTCTATATCCCGAGTGCGTTCACTCCCGACAATAACGGCAAGAACGAGGTGTTCATCGGTTATGGGGAAGGGTATACCGATTTCCAGATGTTCATTTTCAACCGTTGGGGCGAGCAGATATTCTATAGTGGCGATGACCAGGTGGGGTGGGATGGAACCCTCGATGGGCAACAAGTGCCACAAGGTGTCTATACCTACCGTTTTCTGCTCAAGGATGGTTATGACAGGGACAAGAACTTCTTTGGAGATGTCAATTTGCTGAGGTGATCGAGCTTCTTGGCATTCGCTTAATGATCTTTTAATTTTTCCTTGATCATTTCGTTGCCTGCGGTTCTTTTTTGCACCTTTCGCTCATGAAGAAACATCTACTATCCCTGTTGATGGTCTGCCTTGGTGGTCAGGCCGCTTTTTCTCAATGTGCCGAAACAGTCGAAACCAAGATACTACTCGTTGGTGACAGTTGGGCAGTGTTCATGAACGCTGATGGTACACTCACGAATGCCTTGAGACGTTGGGGTCATTCCGACAAAAGGTACTATACCAATCTGACCATCTCTGAGAACGGATCTGAAACCGATGACTTTCTTCAGCCAGTAAAACAGGACGAGATAGAAGCCCAATTGTTGGCAAATCCGTCCATTGAAGTTGTTCACTTAAGTATTGGTGGCAATGATGTGCTTGGCGATTGGAATGTGACCTTCACCGAAGAGCAGACCGACTCACTGGAAGCTGCCGTAAACGTGCGACTTACCTCCATTATTGATTTCATCAAAGGTGTCAGACCTGATATCCGTGTTGTTTGGAGCGGTTATGTCTATCCCAATTTCGGGGAGGTAATTGGCAGTATGGTGCCCGAATCGGCCCAACCATCACATCCATTTTATGATACTTGGCAAGGAATGGGCTTCCCTACATTCATCCAACTGAACAATATCCTGAATGATTTCTCTGCTTCTGTTGCCGAAGTGGCCGATGCCGATCCACAGATCGATTTCGTCAACTGTACAGGTGTCCTGCAGCACGTTTTCGGACAGTCAACACCGCTTGCCGTGGCTCCCGGAGGTACTTATGCTCAGTTTGAGGCACCTATGCCTGCGGGCTATCCTGAATACCCATCTCCTCGTGCTACAATGCGCGATTACGGTTTCTTCAAGGACTGTTTCCACCTTTCCGCTCCGGGCTACAATGCGTTTATAGACTATCAGATCCAGAAATTCTATCACAAGTTCTTCATGGACGATCAGTATCTGCTTTCAGCCAGCGGAAGCACCACCGGTGGCGTTTCGTCAACAGGGGTGGTTACTGCAAATCCTATGTTGGGCGAATCTGGTGGAATGGATTATGCAACGGTCCTATCTTTCAATACCACCTCAATGCCCGATACTGGTGTGTCAAAGGCAAGCATTTTCCTTCGTAGAGAGAGCCTTGTAGGGGGCAATCCATATTCTGTTCCACTTCAGGTGCGGGTTTCTCGTGGTGTGATCGGTGCAACAGCCGATGTGGAAGCTGTCGATTTCACGGCATCTGCGGAGGTGTCTGGCGCTCCATGCATCTTTGGTTCAAATGGTGGCGATGGTCACTGGGTGCGTCTCGAACTTCCAGAGTCATTACTTCCATATATCACCAATGAAGAGAATACCCAGATAGCCATCACTGCTCCAGGAGTTGTAGGGGCATTGGTCACCTATAGCGATGGCTCTGACCCTGATTTTGCTCCGGTGCTCAACCTTACCTACGGCCCAACAGTTCCAGCCTCAGTGGGCGACCTTGCCAATGGAGGCCGTACGTTGCAAGTATATCCTAACCCGACCAATGGTCTGCTTACCATCAATACAGAAGGTCTCAACATCGTATCAGTTGAGGTGGTGAATGTGGTTGGCGAACTTGTTCTGGCCACTCACGATCAGGATGGCGTCATCGACCTTTCTTCTCTGCCTTCCGGCCCATACCTTCTGCATGTGACCACTGCCCAAGGAAGTACTTGGCAGCGTGTTGTGAAGAATTGATAGGATACCGGTCCTGTCAGATAAAAGCCCCATGATGGAATTGACCATCATGGGGCTTTCTCTTTTTTTAAAATTGGTATGTGTCGCTGTTGCGAGTGCTACTA
>JBFYQB010000108.1:0-7632 GCA_041302955.1 Flavobacteriales bacterium | reverse complement strand
GGTGGCAGCCCCGCGGAAGTTGACAGTGTCGGTCAGCACCACATTTGCACCGGGCAGGCCGCGCTGGTTGGCGGCATCGGTAACACGGCCACGGATGGTCTGGGTTATCTGGGCGTAGCCCGAAAAGGGGAGGAGGATGGAAAATAGGAGGAACAGAATGGAGCGGAGTGCCATGGACATAGCAGACCTCCTGTCTCAGAATACGATATACTCCTGCGGGTCCACGGGTCTACCGCCAAGCCAAAGTTCGAAATGGAGGTGGGGGCCGGTGGTGAGTTCGCCTGAGTTGCCCACAATGGCCAGCACTTCGCCCGCTTTCACCACATCGCCCTGCTTTTTTAGCAGCACAGAATTATGCTTGTAGAACGACATCAGGTTGCTGGTATGCTGCACGGCTATCACATAGCCCGCATCATAGGTCCAGGTGGCGATGACCACCGTGCCGTCCAAGGTCGATTTGACCGCCTCGTTCTCCTTGGTCACCACATCGATGCCCACATGGCCTGACTTAGGTTCGAAGGTGGATGAGATCTCTCCTTTGAGCGGGGCAAAGAAGAACAGGTTGCGCACGTTGCTCTCATCGCTTGGCGCAGCGCTCAATTGCAGGTTGCGCAGATTGTAGCGTTCCTCCTCGTCCACAAAGGCACGCAGGGCAGAATCCTGTTGCGATGGTGCGAATTCGATGCTTCCGTAATCCTTGGTGGTATCGGGCTCTTCCAACACGGTCTCGGGCAGCTGGCCCGCAATGACCATCTGCAGGTTTTCGAGATACTTGTCCTTGTAGGACATCGCCTCTTCCAGCGAGTCGAGGCGCATGGAGGTCTCATACACCTGACGCTTCATGTCCACATCCGCATATCCCGGAATGTACTCGCGCAGCGAAGTGAAGGCAATGATATAGGTGACAAGCACTACGAGAAAAATGGCCAACGATCCGCCCAGTACCAGTACGTTCATAGGCGAGAGCAGCAGGCTGAACTTCTCTTGGAACGACACATCGTCCATGATCACCATGCGGTACTTCACCCGCAGGCGCTTGCCCAATTTATCCTTCTGCTCCTTTGATTCGGCCATGGCGGCCAAATATCGCAAATAAAGAGGGCCGTATCGGGGGCGCACTAGCATTGCGCATCCAGGTCATATGATGACACCTATCGGTAAGCGGTCATGCATCCGTTCCCAAGCCTTCTGATTCGACTCTTGCACTAAAGCGCAGTCTTGAAGATCGATCTGCGCATATCCCGCTCGATGGTCTGGGCACATTGATGAAACGTTATCTCGAAGCGGCAAACACCCATCTGCTGGCCGATCATGCTGCCGAGGTGGCCGCCATCACGGCCCTCACAGATGCCTATGTGGATGCCCGCCATGTGCAGCGCGGTGCCAAGAGCGAAAAGATGGCCTTGGCCACCGCCCGCAGAACGCACCGCAAGGCCCTGACCGTGCAGCTTACACGCAATTTCCTCATCATCGCCAGCAAGAACATTGACAACCCCGATAGGTTTGACGACCTCTATGATGCAAGTCTGCTTCCGTTGGGCAAGGGGCTGCGGTGAGGTGACAACTTTTTTTTCGCTCAAATGCAATAAATTTGCACTCCCTGCGTTTTAAGCGGGCTTTCGATCCGCTGCTGTTGATGCCATCCCGCCACATCCGTATTCTCTTCACCATGGTGGTGCTCGGATTCCTGTTCACAGGTTGTTCGACCAAGAAGAAAGGCTTCATCAATCGGTTCTATCACAACACCACCGCCAAGTACAACGGCTATTGGAACGGGCGCGAATCGGTGCGCGAAGGCGTGAAGAAGCTGGAGAAGGACCAGAAGGACGATTTCGAGCAGATAATCCCGGTCTTTCCGGTCGGTGATGCAAAAGCCGGCACCACTGTCAATGCAGAGATGGACCGCGGCATCGACAAGGCATCGATGGTCATAGGCAAGCATTCCATGCTCATCAAGGGCAAGGAGTATTGCAATTGGATAGACGACTGCTACATGCTCATAGGCCAGTCGCACTTCTACAAGCGCGACCAGTTGGACGCATTGGAAATGTTCAACTATGTGGTGAAACAATACCGCACCGAGAAGATACGTTTTGACGGTTACAACTGGCTGATGCGCACCAATACGGCCTTGGCACGTTTCAAGGATGCCGAAAAGATGATCGTTCAGTTGGAGGAGGACGATAAACTGCTGCCGAAGAAACTGCGCCCCGAGATCGCAACCTCCAAGGCAGACTATTATATCAACAATGGAGAGTATGGCAAGGCCAAAGACCAGTTGCTCTTTGCCGTGAAGAACCATAAGCGCAAAAAGAGCAGAGTGCGCTACATGTTCATCCTGGCCCAGCTCTATGCCGAGATGGGGCAAAAGGACAGCGCGGTCCATTACTATACCGAGGTGTTGAAGAAGAGCACGCCTTACGATATGGAGTTCAACGCGCGCATCAACCGCGCCCTGCTCACCAGTGCTAAGAGCGGCAACGTGGAGGCCATCAAACGCGAGTTGGTGAAAATGAGCAAGGACGTTAAGAACGTGGACTACCTCGACCGTATCTACTTTGCCCTTGGCAATATTGCGCTGGACGAAGGCGACAAGGATGCAGGGCTTGCCTATTTGTTGAAGTCAGTGGCGTCCAGCACCTCAAACATGGGGCAGAAAGCAGTGTCGTATTACACCATTGGCGACCTCTATTTCGACCAACCCGAATATGTCCTCGCTTCGGCCTACTATGATAGTTCGATGGCCATATTGCCCGAGCGGCACAAGGACTTCCAGAGGGTCAAAGGCCGTCAGGAGAGCCTTGCCGATCTGGTGAAGAACATCCGCACCATCGCCTATCAGGACAGTATGCTCAAGCTGGGCAACATGTCAGAATTGGAGCGTGAGGCCTTCATTCAAGAGCTTATTGATGAAGTGAAGGCCAAGGAGGAGCAGCGCCAGTTTGATGAGGCCAACGCAGCACTCAACCCGTTGCAGAACCAGCCTACCACTCAACCCACCTTGCCGGGAGGTTCGGGCGGCACAGGGTGGTATTTCTACAACACCACTGCGGTGGGCTATGGTATCACAGATTTCCGTCAGAAATGGGGCCAGCGGAAACTGGAGGATAACTGGAGGCGTTCTGTGAAGACCGCCAATATGCAGGACGGTGCCGAGGGCGAAGGGCAAGCCCTGGCGGAAGTGCCAATTACCGAACTGATGAAGCCCGAATATTATCTCAAGAACATACCTGTGACCGATGCGCAGAAAGACAGCGCGCATCTCAAGATCCAGTACGCTTACTACGACATCGGGGTCATCTACAAGGAAAAGCTGCAAGAGCTGCAACGCTCAATAGATGCCTTTGAGGAACTGCTGAGGCGCTATCCCAAAGGGCTGTTTCCAACCGAGACCTATTACCAACTTTATCGTCTCTATACGCAGCAGGGCAACACCGCCAAGGCCAACGAATACAAGAACAGACTGCTTCGCGAATATCCCGATAGCGAATATGCCAAGATGCTCAGCGACCCGGATTATCTCAAGAAATTGGAGATATTGAAAGGGCAGATAGCGCAGACCTACGACCGCTCGTTCGGCAACTATGCCAATGGCGAGCACGAATTGGTGATAGCCGCAGCCGATAGCATACTGCGCCACCACAAGGATGACAAACTCCGTCCAAAATTCGCTCTGCTTCGCGCCATGAGCATTGGGGCCACTCAGAAACTCGCTGTATACCGCAAGGCATTGGAGGACGTCATCCAAGATTATCCGGCCGAGCCCGAAAAGGTGAAGGCCGAAGAACTACTTGGCTACGTGAAGACCCTGATGGGTGAAGAGCTGCCCGATGAGGCGCCCAAACAGGATACCGTACAGGCCGAGGAAGGCTATGTGTTCGAACTGGAGGCCAACCACTACTTTGCAATGGTGGTCAACAAGCCGGTGCAGGTGGCCGACATCAAAGGCCGGCTGTCCAATTTCCACACACGTCAGTTTTCTACAGAGACGCTCACCATCAAGAACGTACAGTTGTCGGCCGATCAGGAACTGGTCTTCGTGCAAGGCTTCCCCGCTACCAAGAAAGCCATGGACTATATCACTGCCATCGTGCTAGACCAAGAGGTGTTTAAAGGTATTGAACGGTCAAAGATCAAGCAGTTCCTCATCTCCGAGAAGAACTTCACCGTCTTCTACAAAAAGAAGGACCTGGAAGAATACATGCAGTTCTTCCTGCAGAATTATCAGTAGGTCAATGCAGGGCCGTACCAAGGCATCTTGACCCATGTATCATCCGTTGAAATTTCTTCTTCATACGATCGCCCGCCTCCCATGGCCGGTACTCTACGTGCTGAGCGATGTGCTGTTCATCGTGCTCTATCATTTAGTGCGTTACAGGCGAAAACTGGTGATGCGCAACCTCGCAGCGGCATTCCCCCACAGGAGTGCTGAAGATCTCAACGCCATCAGCCTTCGCTTCTACAAGAACTTCTGCGACCAGACCGTGGAGACCATCAAGCTGCTGCATGCCACGCCTGAAGAGATAATGCAACGGTTTGATGTGGATACCTCGGTCTATGAAAGGCTTTATGCCGAGGGCCGCCATGTGTTGCAGGCCACAGCCCATCAGTTCAATTGGGAATGGGGCAACTGGGTGCTCAACCACAGCACACCGTTTGCCATCCGCATCATTTATATGATGGTGGGCAACCGTAGCATGGAACGCATCATGACCGACTATCGGCTGCGCCATGGCTCGGTGCTCATTCCTGCCAACGACCTCAAGGCATTGATGCTGGAAAGCGACCGCCCAAGCCTTACCGTGTTCCTTGCCGACCAGAATCCATCAGACCGTAAACGCGCCCAGTGGGAATTTTTCTTCGGCCGTCAGTTTCCCTTCCATCGCGGTCTGGAGATACTTGCTCGCAGAAAAGGCCATGCCGTGGTATTCGACCAGATCATCAAGGTGACACGCGGGCATTATCGCAGTGTGTCACGTTTGGCCTTTTTGGATGGAAGTACCACGCAAGAAGGGGATATTACTACGGCCTATGTCCGATTCTTGGAAGATAGCATCGCCCACCAGCCAGAAAACTGGCTCTGGACGCATAACCGCTGGAAGCACGAACGGAAGTAAGAGGGGTCAGTCTGCCTTTTGAACCTTTAGCAAGAACCACGCAAGAGGTATAATCCCACCCATAACATCAGCCAAGAGATCGAGAATGTCCCCGCTTCGGGTAACGAGCAGAAGGTGCTGTGCCAATTCTGTTACTGCGCCAAGTGCAAGCGTCCACAGGGCTATGAACGCCACTATCCGTGAACGATATTTTTGAAGGTCTACCGTGTTGGCGGCATACAGCAACAATGCAGTGTTCACACCAAAAAGACCAACATGAATGAGCTTGTCAGCATTCGGGAACTGTAGCCACCAGAACGGCAACACATCAGATTCCGAAAGCAGCAGTTTGAGTACTACAGCAGTCCATAGCACGGCCGGAATGAAGCGTACTGGCCACATTGCCGTACGATTTTACCCTACAAGCTCCTCGTAGGCTGCTGCAGTAAGCAATCGCTCAACCTGAGATGGATCGCTCATTTTCACCTTGATCATCCACCCTTTGCCATACGGGTCGCTGTTCACTTGCTCCGGATCGCCTTCAAGGCCATCATTGAACTCAAGTATCTCTCCGCTCACCGGCATGAACAGGTCAGAAACGGTCTTCACTGCCTCAACAGTACCGAATACCTCCTCAGCCTCCAAGGTCTCTCCAACCGTTTCAATTTCCACATAAACTATATCACCCAATTCGCCTTGCGCAAAGTCAGTGATGCCAATGGTGGCGATATCACCTTCTACTTTGATCCATTCGTGTTCTTTGGTGTACTTGAGGCCTGCTGGGATGTTCATATCGTGAAATGTGTTTACTGATGTGGCGCCAAATTTAGACTTTTCGGCCAACGGGGTAGGTGATACGCAATACTTGACCGAAATTTATCCTATTGCGCCAATGTGAACCGCAAACTGATGCCCGCAGCATGGTTCTGCGTAGGGAAGGATGACGATACCACAGGCTTGTTGATGGCCGCATCGTAATAGAAGCGGATATTGATGCGCTCACTGATCACATAGTCAGCATTCAACTTGATGGTGATGAGATTTTGCCCGGATGTGGCCTGATCCTGCTCTTCTTCCATTCTGCGTATCACCGTTCGGGTATCCCGAAGGCTGAAGTCGATGCGCAAGTTCAGATCGCTCATGATGCGCTTGGCATTTTTTCCCAGTTTGAATGGGAACTTCACATTGCGGAAGGTATAGCCTGCACCAACGATATATTCCTCGCTCGTCACCTCAGTCAGCTGATTGTTGGCAAGATTGAACGAGAGCATACGGCTTGTTTTCACCTCAAGCTTTGCCAGTAGTGAGTTCAGGAAACTGAAATCCAGACTGAATAGCGGGCTGAACTGCTCGCTGATGGTGATGGTATTTATCTGCAACTGAGGAATGAAGTTGCCGGCACTGTCACGCGTTGTTGGAAAATCCTGTTCCAACCCTAACGCCTTGTAGCCAAGGTTGGTTGTGAAACTGCTAACGCTGTAGGTGGACCTGTAGGAGTGACTGAACGTGACCGTCTTGGCAAATTTCTTTACGAACGGTATCTTCCCTATACCATCGTAAGTCACGCGCCAGTTGGGAAGCGGAATCTTTGGGAATGGGTTGAGGTCAACGTCATTGGCCCCATAGATGCCATAGGCAGAAAGGAATGCAGGGATCAACACATCCTGTTGCTTGCTGCCATAGCCGTCATAATAGTCGCCTTCGGGGCCAAGCACCGTAGGATGCTCATCAGCCAATCGCTGCGAGATGGTGGCACGGTTGTCTCTGAACTGCTGGAACACGGGCGATGAACCATCTTCCAACGGTTTGGTGAATGCCGTTCCGATGGTCAGATAGCTCATGCTGAAGTTACCTGTGGTCACCTGATTGAAACTCTGTGGCGCCCCCACATCCGGATCCCATCTGAAGAATTCGCTCACACTTTCAGTGTAGGTGCGCGTTGCAGTAAGATCGATTCGGAAACCGTTTATAGGCTCCAACGTGGCACGCACATTCAACGAACTTGACTGCGATTGCGTAAGGGGATTGTTCTGTAACGGGTCCTCTGATATCCATCCACCTCGCAGGGCCTCAGTTCTAATGTCATATCCGGTTTCTATATCATCGAATGCACGGCTTTGCCAACCGAACAGGAATGGTACAAGTCCGGCCTGATTGTTCATGCTTTGGTCAATGCCGAAGTAGTTTGTTTTCGGGTTATAACCTGGTAGTGATGTTCCATTGGTCTCGGAATAGGTCACGTTGGCCGACTTCACCATCATCAGGAATTTGGCAACGTTCTCACCCAGCAACTTCCCAAAGTTCACCTTCTCTTTTTCCACCGTGGTAGTATCACCCTCTTTCGGTTTTTCCGCCTTGGGTTTTGCATTCCTGCTGGCACGGCTTGCCTGATTTATGTTCTTCAGGAACGGCACTTTGTTGTAGAGTTGCGTAAAGTTGAGATTGGCATTCAACTGCCAGTTCTGTGAGTTCTGAATCGTATTGCCGAAAGATGCCTGCTCGAACACACCTGTTTCGGCATTGCGCTGCAATGGTG
>JBFYQB010000107.1:0-3092 GCA_041302955.1 Flavobacteriales bacterium | reverse complement strand
GGTGTGGATCATCGGCCCGAACGGTATACACCACTTCAAAGCCTTGCATCCATTTGGCAAGGAGGGCAGGGATCAGTTCGGGCGGATGCTGAAGGTCAGCATCGAGGCTGATGACGCAATCGCCAACAGCATTGTCCATCCCGGCCTTGAGCGCAAACTGATGCCCAAAATTGCGACTAAGGGCCAATGGTCTCACCCGCTTGTCGTTGGCAGCCAGTTGCTGCAGCACCGCCCATGTTCCGTCTGTGCTTCCATCATCCACAAAGAGGAACTCCACGTGCGGACATGCCTCCAGAGCCTTGCAAAGCTGCCCATACAGTTCGGCAAGATTGCCCTCTTCGTTGAAACAGGGCACCACGATGGATACCATGTATCGGTCTGCGGTAAACTCTCGGGGCGTGGGTTGCATGGGCTAAAAGTAACTGAAGCCCATGTTCGGGCTGCTGATGGGATCAGGTCACTTGGACGTTGCGCCAACAAAGCGTTGCAGCCGCTTCTCCACCTCGCTGCGCTCCGTGAAACCATTGGTAAGCACCTGCGCCTTGCCATCGCGCACACCGATCACGGCCGGAAAACCCGATACGCCCAAACGCGATGAGAGCGCAAAATCCTCCTCGGCCGCCTTCAAGGAAGCAGGGTCGTTCAAGGCTTGGATGAATGCCGTGGCATCGAGGCCAAGATCTTTACAGAGCTCGTGGTAGGTGGCATCTTCATCCAGGCTTTTGCCTTCGAGGAACAGTTTGCGCTGCATGGCATGGGCAAAGGCAACGGCCTTGTCGGGATGCAACGACCGGAATACCGTCATGGCCCGCGATGGCCGGACAGAGGAGGCATAATAGGTGCCATCGCGCAGCGCTTTGAGAAACGCTTCACCGAATTTGACACCCGTCATCTGCTCCAGGCGCGGCACGGTGTTCAGGATGTAGGTTGCCATCTGCGGGGCTATGACGCCTTGCCGGTCGCCAGTTATCATACCACCGCTGATGGTGTGAAAATGCAACCTGTCGGCAAAGTCGCTGGCCACCTGCTCCATCACCGGGTCGAAGCCGTAGCACCAGCCACACATCGGGTCATACACATAGAGAATGGTGTCCTTGGGCTGGGCGGTGGCGGTCATGGCGAAGATGGTAAAGAGGAGCGTGAAAAGGCGCATGATGAAATGAAAGCAAAGGAAAGGAAAACGGTCGGTGGCCGCATGTCCTGCAGCCACTGCGCTAAGCGAAGAGGAACCCGATCATTGCTCCTTGCCCGCCTTCTTGGCCTTCAAAGAACCTTTGGCGTACATACTGTAACGGGCTCTACGCGTGGCATCAGACGCCCAAACAATAGCCGCGCAGGTGTTGATGCTTTGCATGTGCTTCCAAATTGCATTGAGTATAGAAATGCGGTCGCGCGTGCTCACTTTGCGGTCCAATTTGGAACCTTCCTGCCCGTTGTTGTGCAACTTCAATTGATCGAAAAGCGTGCTAAGCCCATCCATCTCGGCCTGCGTATAGCCCTTGGCAAGCAGTACTGGCCTGTATTCCGAACTGGTGGCAGTAGAATGGGCCAGTTGCAATGATTCCTGCAACTTCGGGCTGTTTCTTCTGGCCGCCCTCCAACTATTCTGTCCAAAAGCACGCTGGCGCGCCATGTCTGTGGGCCAGGCCAATTGGGCGTAGCCGGCCAAGGTCTGCAATGCTGCATAGCTTTGTTGCATCACTTGGTTCACATCACCGGTCTGCACCTTCACGCTCAGCGTAATGCTCTTGTCGGTAGGGAAGTCCCCTGCTCCATCAATTTCGCTTTTGAAGGCACTTAACCAAGCGGCATCCAACCACGGAAACCGGGCAGTGAAAGCCGCAAGTTCGCCTTCTACCATGTCGTGAAACAGGTATGCACGCTCCAACAGCGCATCATCCGTCAATTTGAACACTCTTTTTACGCCCTTTGCCATTGTTGCGATGTGTTGGCTACTTTGGTCAGCCTGCTACCAGCATTGGACGACCGCAGTGTTCCTTCCGTAGCACATGATGTGTAATGCGTTGTAAATATACCAAACTACGTTATTCATATCACAATGGGAGATGATCAATATACACTAAGTAATAGTATATCTCCCATTGGTATTTTATCATCTACTTAAACAACTTATATATCTCCTTATGGTTTTTTATACTCTCCTATTGATACTGATATTTCTCCTAAGGCAATACTATTATCTCTCTATAGGTTTTGTATATCTCCTAGTATGATAGATATATCTTCTCTTGGGAATATTTTATCTCCTCTTGGAAAATAATATTCTTCCAAATGCCATGTGCCTTCTGGGAATGATCAGGGACCTATGGGGGAATCAATCGGAAAAATAAGATACGACAGATGGATCTGCGCCAATTATATCTGACCGCCAATAAAGGTTTTCATCTCCAGGGGAATGTTTCCCTACAAATGGAAAAGGAATTCCGCACAGGACGGTAAACCTGTCAGAGTGACTTTCGAAAAAAGTTGGGGGTGGGGTGCTTCTGAGGAAGCTCGGCTTGGAGGAAGCGGGTAGAAATGGAGTTATGAAAATAAAGGATGATCCAATATCCTACGAAACTCCTCTCAGTAGTCTTTGCAGCACTCTGCTCAACTCAATATCATCAAGCTGTCTGCCGCTTCTCTACCGATACATCCTTCATCGGTGCTTCCACCGCTCTGGACTCATGGAAGTGTGGAAAACGGCTACGATCAGGACTGTGCCATCCCGCATCACAAAATGGATCCCGAATGGGAACTTGTTGAGAAATAGAATTCTCGTGCTGCCATACCTCACCTGTATCTCCAACGGAGCGGAGCCAATTCTCAAAACGGCTTCTGTGAAGTGAAGTCTGAACACCTCACCAAGTCCTGTCTTCTGCTCTTCGTACCAGAGAAAAGCCTCGCGGACATCAGCCTCGGCCGCCTCGGAAATGGAGACGGTAACAGCCATTACTTCTTGAAAATATCCTTGGATGCCTCGTCCCAGCTGCGGGTGTTCATCTTTCCAGCGTCAATGAGCTCGAGCCTTCGGCCAACTTCCTCCTGTTGCCACTGGGGTACATCCTGAACCTCGTCAATTGACACATAGT
>JBFYQB010000106.1:0-4393 GCA_041302955.1 Flavobacteriales bacterium | reverse complement strand
TGATCCCAATTGGATTCGAACCAATGACCTACTGCTTAGAAGGCAGTTGCTCTATCCAGCTGAGCTATGGGACCTTATTCCTTAAATCAAACCATCCCAATTGGATTCGAACCAATGACCTTCCCGACTTTGATGTCGGGATGCTCTATCCAGCTGAGCTACGGGACCTTTATGACAATCGCTTGCAAACGCAACATCGCCTCAAAACTAAAAAGGCCAATCCAGAATTCTGGACTGGCCTCTTGGTCGGGGTGGCAGGATTCGAACCTGCGGCCTCCTGCTCCCAAAGCAGGCGCGATACCGGGCTACGCTACACCCCGTGAATTCAAACTTTCCGAACTGCTGTTCGAGAAGCATTTTCTCGGTGTTATTCAATTGCGGAGGGGGGGGGATTCGAACCCCCGGTACCGGTTTCCCAGTACGACAGTTTAGCAAACTGTTGGTTTCAGCCACTCACCCACCTCTCCAGTCAAAGAACCTTGGCTCCAAATCTGCATTCCTTTTGGGGGATTGCTTTTTCAAAGCGGGCTGCAAAAGTAGAAATACTTCTCACACAGGCAAGTTGATTTTTAATGAAGTTGAAAATCGTGTTGATCGGCCACAAAGAATCCATTCAGGTCGCTACATTCATCGAATGTTATATTTGCACGCGTTCACAATCCTTTAACTCTATTTGATGAAAATGTCTCGTATTTCAGAAGTGGCCTTATTGGCAAGTATCATTGGTCTGAGCGCCTGTGGCGGGTCGGGCGAGAAAGGAGAAAGCACTGATACTGATGTGATCAATGCAGGCAAAGAGACCTATGTGCACATAGACGATGCCACCGAGATTTTGCCAACATGGTCCAAGGAGAACACCGTGGTCTACCACATGATCGGTGACCCGGACGATATGCATCCGGCCAATGGTAATTCGGCCACGCGCTCGATGATCCATCTCTTGACACAGCACTACCTTATTGGCAGTGACCTCATTGAGTTGAAAGGTGGAAGACCCGACCTGGTGAAGGCCATGCCCGAGGTTTCGGCCAACGAATTGGAATTCACCTACGAATTGCGCGATGAACCGACATGGGACAATGGCGAGCAACTGACTGTAGAGGACGTGATCTTCACTTTCAAGGCCATCAAGTGCCCATTGACCAATAACCCGCATGCCAAGCCATACTTGGAGAATTTGAAGACCATCGTGAAGGATCCAGCAAACCCGAGGAAGTTCACCTTGGTGATGAAGAAGAAATACATTCAGAACATCGTGTTCCTCACCGACTATCCCGTCCTGCAGGAATCGTATTGGGACAAAGGCAAGGTGTTGCGCAACTACACGTTCGAACAATTGGACGAGGTAGGGTTCAACGCGGCAGCCAAAAAGGATCTGAACGCATGGGCCACCGAGTTCAACAGCCCAAAGTATAGCCGCAATCCTGAGTTTCTTGTTGGGCTTGGCGCCTATCGTTTCTCAGAATGGAAGCCTGACCAATCCTATACATTGGTAAGGAAAGAGAACCATTGGACCAGCAAAGTGACAGACCCAACGGCCTATCAGGCCGCTTATCCTGACAAGATCATCTTCAAGAACAACAAGGATGCGAACTCACAGACCTTGGAGTTCAAATCTCAGGCGTTGGATGCATCCACATGGTTGGATACGAAAATGCTGATGGATCTGCAGGCCGACCCAAATTTCAATCAGAACTATCACTCGAAGTCCACGAACACCTACAATTACTCCTACATGGCCTTCAACAGCCGCCCTGACGGAGTGGAGCACAAGAAGCTGTTTGACGATAAGCGCGTGAGACGTGCTGTGGCCATGCTTGTGCCAGCGGACGAGATCAACGTGGTGCTCAACAGTGGACTGAACACGCGCATGGTCGGTCCAGTTTCTCCGCTTAAAACGGAATACAACACAGATCTGAAGCTCATCGATTTTGACCTGGAGGGTGCGAAGGCACTTTTGGAAGAGGCCGGATGGAAGGATACGGACGGAGACAACATCCGCGACAAGGTGATAGATGGCAAGAAGACGCAGTTCGAATTCGACCTGCACTACATGACCTCTACGGTTTCATGGAAGGATATGGCGCAGATGATCTCCGAGGCATTGTATGAGGCCGGCATCAAGTGCAATATCACTCCGCTCGACTTCGCTATCCACTACGACCGTGCGCGCAATCACAAGTTTGATGCGATGCTGGCGTCTTGGGCAGGTTCTTCGGTCCCGGAAGACTTTACGCAGATCTGGCACACATCGTCTTGGGCATCCAAGGGTTCGAACTTCGGAGGTTTTGGCAATGCAAAGAGCGATGCGCTCATCGATTCCATCAAATACACGCTGAATGACGAGGCCCGTCATGCCATGGTGCGCGAGCTGCAAGAGATCATCTATGACGAGCAGCCGTATGTGTTCCTCTACGCTGCCAACCGCAGAAATGTGATCCACAAGCGTTTTGGCAATGCACACATGTACTTTGAGCGTCCAGGTGTCTTGATCAACAACTGGAAGTTGCTGTCGGGCGGTGCTGCGTCCACCACCTCTGCCGCGCAGTAGGCGTTATGCTGCCACAATTGTCAATTGTTCATTGCTAATTGTTAATTCTCAGTTGTGCTGAAGTACATCCTCCGTAGAGTCATCATATTCCTGCCAACGTTGGTGGCCATCACGCTGCTGGGGTTTGCCATCATGGTGTCCGCACCGGGCGACCCGGTGGAGCGCATGGTGGTGGCCGCCCAGAGCAGTGGCGAGATAGGTAGCCAGACCGCCAACCAAGTGGAGCAGAAGATATACTGGAACAAGAAGCTGGGGCTCGACCTGCCCATCTTCTACCTCAGCCTGACCACCATGTCGCAGAGCGACACCCTCTACCGGTTGTACGACCGCAACGAGCAGTCCGCCCTCGAACGCCTTACCGAGGAATTTGGCAACTGGCCGCAGGTGAGTGCCTATTTTCATTCGCTCGACCGCCTCAACAGGGCACACAGCCAGATAAAGGTGGACAGTGCCAATGCCTTTGGTGCGGCACTGGACAAGATGAAGGAGGATATCAACGAGAGCTATTTCGAGACCTCGTCCCTCAAATCGACCTACAACCTTGCGGTGGTGGAGGCCAAGTTTGCCCGACTTACAAGCCTTTATGGCGCGGACTATATGGCACCCCTGCGTGGGCGGCTGGAAGAGAGTAAAGGGCTCTATGAGAACTTGAAACTGACCGCCACGCCTTGGAAGAACTATGTGCCGGTGGTCAATGTTTATCCCAATAATCAATACCACCGTTGGATATTCGGAGACGGGAACTGGATAACTGGCGAAGGGTCCACCTTCTCTAAAGGCGTGATCCGTGGCGACTTCGGCACATCCTACACCACCAAGGAGCCCATACACGATGTGATCGCCCTCAAAGTGTTCTGGTCATTCTTCTTTACAATGGTTGCCGTGCTGTTGGGATATATGGTGAGTATTCCATTGGGCATCCATGCAGCGGCCAACAAAGATTCGCGGTTCGACAGGGTGAGCACCGTGGCTTTGTTCATTCTCTATTCCATGCCAAACTTCTTCTTGGCCACCTTGCTGATGATGTATTTCGCCAATCCGGACATGATACAGTGGTTCCCCGCCTCGGGAGTGGAACCCTTGCGCGGCTTTGCGGAAGGTGCCAGTTTCTTCGAGCGGTGGTCGGCACGCTTGCCCTACTTGGTGCTGCCCATCATTGCATATACCTACGGCACATTCGCCTTCCTATCCCGCATCATGCGCGGATCCATGTTGGAGATAGTAGGACAGGACTACATCCGCACCGCCCGCGCCAAAGGGCTTTCGGACCGCGTGGTCATCTACAAGCATGCCCTGCGCAACGCCTTGCTGCCCATCATCACGGTGTTTGCAAACATCTTCCCTGCCGCCATCGGTGGCTCGGTCATTCTGGAGGTGATATTCACCATTCCAGGCATGGGCAACGAGGCATTTTCGGCCATCGTCAATCAGAACTATCCGATGATCATTGCCGTGATGACCATTTCCGGTGGGTTGACACTGGTAGGCTATCTGGTGTCGGACATCCTCTATGCCTTGGCCGACCCGCGCATCAGTTATTCGAAATAAGCCATGGCACAGCACGACAAACAATTCAGTTTCCGTTCGTATGCCTGGGGGCAGTTCAAGAAGAACAGACCTGCATACATCTCGCTGTGGGTGCTCGGTTTCTTGGCCATTATTGCCCTGATAGCGCCCATCCTTGCCAACGACCAGCCGCTCTACGCCAGCTACAAGGGCGAGACGATGTTCCCCGCCTTTTCGTTCAAGAAGATCTATGAGATAAAAGGACCGGATGGCCGCGAAGAGCGCATTCAGCTCGACATTGCCAAGTGGAAACAGATGAAGCTCGATGCCGTTATC
>JBFYQB010000105.1:0-4037 GCA_041302955.1 Flavobacteriales bacterium | reverse complement strand
GCATCGGTATGGCCCATTTGATGAGGAAGATGACCATGGCCGACAGGAATATCATGACCGACTCTCTGCGCGAATCGGCCAGAAAGAGCCCCAGCAGCACAAGGCATACGAGAAAGACATCCCTGCTCTCGCCTCGCATCAGAAACTCGAGACACACCAGCACCACCGCTATGATGCCCATGCCGAACAGCCGCGCAGCCGTGGGCCGCTGCATGCCATTGAACCGCAGCGGCACGAACGACAGGAGGGCGAAGCAGGAATAGATGACCAGATTGAACCATAGCCCACGCACCAGCATGACGACCACGAAGAACGACAGCAGGCACCCGGTGATCAATGCCGCAAGATTGACGATACGCGTTTTGCGCGCCAGCACTTCGGGCGTTTCGGGCAGGATGCCGGTATCGATGAGGCGCTTCAGCATGGCTGTGGGGTCATGTATCTGAAACCGAACACGAGCACATCGTCTGTCTGGGGCTCCTGCAGCCTCCAGCGCAAGAGCGTTTCGTTCAGCAGCCTATGCTGCTCGGGCATGGGCTGCTGATGGACATCGGCCAGCAGCTGCCGGAAGCGCTTGGGCATGAACTTGCCCTGCGGGCCGAACTGGTCGGTATATCCATCGGAGGTGAGATAGAACGTATCGTTTGGCATCAAGGGGATGTCCACATCGGTGAACGACTTGCCCTCGGTGCGATGGCCGCCTATGGACTGCTTGGAGGCCGGATATTCGGTGAGCAGGCCACTGCCGCCATGAAACGCGTAGAGCGGCCGCTTGGCCGAGGCGAACAGCATCTGGCCCGAACGCGGGTCTATGCGCAGCAGGGCCATGTCCATGCCATCATTCACCACATCGTTGGCCGCATTGCGCTGCCCCAGCAGCTCCACTACCCGCCTATCGAGCTCGGCAAGGATGGCCGATGGCTGCACCACCTCATCGCGGCCCACTATCTGATGCAGCAGATTGTTGCCCATCACGGTCATCAGCGCCCCTGGCACACCATGGCCGGTGCAGTCGGCCACGGCAAGGAACAGGTGGCCTTCCACCTCTGCGAACCAATAGAAATCGCCCGACAGCACATCCTTGGGCTTGTAGAAGATGAGGGTCTCGGTGAGGTGCTGGTGCAACTGCTCTTTGGTCACGAGCATCGAATTCTGAATGCGCCTCGCGTAGCGTATGCCATCCAGCAGGTCGTTGCTCAGCGCGCGCACCTCGGCATTCTTGCGGGTGAGCATCGCAGCCTGACGCGCTGCCTTGGCATATTCCTCATCGGCCTCGGTCCATTTCAGCTCCAGTTGGCGATTGGTGTCGGCCAGCTCGCGCTGATATTTCCATCCGTCCGAGATGAAGGTGTTGACCAGCGCATAGAGCCCCAGCGCACCGATGAGCAGGTTGACCCAGAACGCAAACTGCGACTCCATCCTTATCTGCGACACATCGACCACCATCGGGATGCTCTTGATGGCCAGATAGAGCAGTGCAATGAAGGCATAGACCAGGGCGGTCTCTCTGCGCGTATCGGCCAGAAATGTGCCCAGCAACAGCAGACAGACAATGAATATGCCCCGGCTGTTGCTGCGGATGACGACCTCAACGGCCGTGAGCGCAAAGGCCAGCAGCATGATGAGTGCGCCCCGCGAAAGCCTGTGGCGCTGTGCCCCGTTGAGCACCACCGGCAAGGTGAACAGGGAGGTGAAGAACACATAGATGGCCGCATGCACCCAAAGGGCCTTGACAAGAAGGACGATGGTGAAGAAGCCGAAAAGGCCGCTGGTGAGCAGCGATGCAAGATTGACTATCCTGATCTTGCGGGTAAGTCCGGGACTGAGGTCGGAGGTGACACCCGTATTGATGAGCCGCCTCAACATGGTGAGCGCCTTACTGCCCGAAAACAAGCATCTTGGCCGCGATCAGGTCATAGAAATGCCCCCATGCCGTGATGACGCTGTCCATGTCCTCGGCATCCGTATCGAGCTCGCGGATGGTCGTGACCAAGGCCTCTTTCACAGCAGGATAGTGGCTCGGCTCGGTCTTGTAGGCCATGTGGCGCTTGCCCAGTTGCTGCAGCACGGTATCCAGCTCGTCCAGATTGTCCAGACACGAAACGATGTAGGCCAGCATGGTGATGAACTTCTCGCTCTGCTCGGCAGGGTCGCTCTTGAACAGCGGTCTGACCTCCGGATGGGCAGCGAACAGATGGGCATAGAACGTTGGCCCAACAGGCTGTGCAGACTGCAACAGCCGTGCAAAGCTCTGCTGCACGGATTCGATATCAGACTCGCTGAGGGTTATCATCATGACAGGACAAATATATCCAACGGCCACGAAGATATGCATGCCCCGCCAACCTTGTGAATGCCCCGTGCAGATGCATTCATGGCCGCAATATGCGCTGGTCGAAGAAGTCCATGCAGCGGTCTGTATCGCCTTGGAAATACATGCCCATCACCAAAAGGCCAAAAAACCGAAAGTCCCCGTGGGCCTTGGCCCGCGGGGACTTTCATATGCATCACCAAAGGCCATCGGCCTCAGCCTTGTGCCTATCAGGGCACTGGCGGTATGGGCAGGCTTGGCACCTGCATGGCCACGTTCAGCTCCTGGTCTTCGCCCGGCACAAAGGTCACATCCTCCACCTTGTCCACAAAGCCCGCACGGCTGAAGCGCACCTGCGCATCCTCGGCCTCGCTCAGTTCGATGTCGGGGGCCACATATTGGCCCGTGGCTGTGGTGGTCACCGTGATGGTGCCCGAGGCCAGCAACAGCTCTACCTGCACACCGCCCAGCACCGTGCCGAACACCGCATGGGTCACGGTGCCAGATAGGGTCATGGTGGCCGGTGTGCCACCATCGCCCACCGAGCGGAGCAGTGTAAGGTCGAAATAGTTGTCTATCATGTCGCGTTCAGAGCGATGCTTGAACATCAGATAGCCCAGTATGCCATAGAGCATGTCGGCCACGATCACGCGCTGCTGCTCGCGCAGGTCGCTCATCTGGGCCAATGCCCCTTCGTCCTGCTGCTGGGCCACGCGGGTGCCCAGTGCCATGTTATAGAAGCTCAGCACCAGGGCGTGGGTGGCCGCAAGGCCGGCCATGCCGTTCAGTTTCTGTGCCAGCGTACCGATGGCGCCCACGCGCTCCTCGTAGGTTCCTGTCTGGAACGGCCCCCGCTTGTTGGGGAATATGGACTTTTCTATGGGGCTGTCCTCAATGTGCACCGCCCTTACCCCCGATTCCCAGATGCGCAATTGCTGAGGTATCTGCGCCATCACTATCTCGAAGGCCAGCGTGCCGCCCTCGCGGTTGCCCGCCACCACATCATAGTCTATGCAGATCTGGCGGTAGTTGTTGTAAACAGGGTCCAGCAGGCCATGCAGCATCAGGATGTCCGGGTCGGTGGCACCGCTCAGCTTGCTGTGGGTGTCCGTTACCAGCGACAGCATCTTGCGGTTGCTACCACGGGTGTTCACCTCAAAGGTGTTGATCTGAAAAATCCAAGGTCGTGTCATGAGGGATTCGTTTTTGTTCGGTGCAAATATTTGGAACGTCTATAATGTGGCAATCACACCGACTCCATTTTTAACATTGCTTAACAGGCTTCACCTGTTTTGGGCACAGAACGGGTCCAATTGCCCCTTTTTCGCCATAATGACCTGCGGGTAAGCACATCGCTGTAACCCTTATAAACACTGGATCTGTATTTATCCAAATAGGTCTGTGGAAACCACAGGAGCATTCTGAGATATCCAAATAGGTCTATGGAAACCACAGAAGCATTCCGATCATTCCAATTATGGCTGTGGAAACCACAGAAGCGATCTGAGATATACAACTATGCCTGTGGAAACCACACAAGCATTCTGATATTTCCAACTATGGCTGTGGAAACCACAGGAGCATTCCGATCTATCAGACTAAGACTGTGGAAACCACAGGAGTATTCCGATCTACCAGACTATGGCTGTGGAAACCACAGGAGCAATTCAGGAGATTTAAGGGGATGGGAAGGATGCCCCGACCGTGAACAGAGAATTGTTCATCT
>JBFYQB010000104.1:0-3867 GCA_041302955.1 Flavobacteriales bacterium | reverse complement strand
GCCAACCACACCATTGAACGGCTTGCGCTCCACACCGATGGCCTCTCCGTTGGCGATCTTCTCGTTTTCGGCAGCGATTTTGGCGTTCACACCTTCGATGGCATTCACAAAATGGAACACGCCATACATGTTGGCATTGTCCGTAAGCGCCACACCCGGCATTCCCAGCTCAACCGCCCTGTCCACCAGCGATTGAATGCGGATGGTGCTCTGCAACACGCTGAACTGCGAGTGGCAGTGCAGATGTGCGAAATCGTGGGTGATAGCTTCCTTCTTCGCCCCAACGCCTGCTTGCACCGTGACTCCGGCCTGTTTGCTAGCCGCTACCTGCGCTTCGATCGCCACATTCTCCGCAGCGAACGGTTTCGGATTTTTCTCCTTGAAAATACCGAACGCCTCGTTGGTCATTCCCGCCTTGGTGTGCGGTATCACCCCTATGCGGATAAGCTCCAGAAAACACCGTGATGTGGCCGCCACGTCTGCCGCTGCGTTGTGCGCCTCGTCAAACGCCTCGTTGAAGAGCTTCACATGCAGCTCGGTCAGCTTCGGCCATTTGAATTTGCCGCCTTTGCCTCCAGGAATGGCGCAGAACTCCGTGCTCTCGTCCTTGGTATCGAGCCACTTCATGGTCGTCACAGGTTCCGTAGGGCCAAGACGCAGATATTCCGCCCCCATGATACTGATGTCGAAGCTCAGATTGTGCCCCGCCATATAGGTGGTGCGCCCAAGTACCTCACTGAAATCTGCCAACACCTCCTGCAATGGCCGTCCTTCTGCCAACGCCTTGGCCGTGCTGATGCCGTGTATCTTCTCGGAATTGAACGGGATGTCGAACCCATCGGGCCGCACGATCATGTTGCGCGCCTCCAGCATTCTCCCTTCGGCATCGTGCAGCTGCCACGCCAACTGCACCAGGCGGGGCCAGTTGTCGGCATCGGTCAGTGGTGCATTGTAATTCTTGGGGAGGCCGGTGGTCTCGGTGTCGTAAATGAGGTACATGGAACTTGACTATCGATGCTATTGACAACGGTATATCTCTGGAACACAGCCCCACAGACAATGCTACACGATGAAAAACGGGAGCAACGAAAATAAGGCTCAGGTTCCCAAATGGGCTCCCTGTTCATAACTTCCCTCTAACCAGATGAACATGGATTTCAGTCCAACGAACACTATTCCTCGAACATCATGTCCAGCGAAAGGTATAAAAGCATGCCTATGAACAAGAAAATGGAAATGGTCATTTAGCTTTGAATATGCCCATACAAACGCAGAATGAACGTAAATATTGCATCTGCGACCAGTTTATTTATCAATGAGTTCTATTCCCTCTGAAACAGTTTAATACGCTTTGAAAAAAGGTATTCTGCTGTGCTTGCGAATCCAGTAGAAAGTTTCATCTTTGCACCCCTTAAAATTTTAACCAAAACCAAACTAATGCCTACTAAAATCCGCTTGCAGAGACACGGAAGGAAAGGCTACCCATTCTTTCATATTGTGGTAGCTGACTCCCGATCGCCACGTGATGGCAAAAACATTGAGAAATTGGGTACTTACAACCCGAACACTCAGCCTGCCACTATCGACATCAATTTCGATAGCGCAGTGAACTGGATCGAGAATGGTGCACAACCATCCGATACATGTCGCGCAATCCTTTCATACAAAGGAGTATTGTACAAGAAACACCTTCAAGGTGGTGTGAAAAAAGGCGCTTTCGATCAAGCAGAAGCAGACAAGCGTTTTGCCGCTTGGTTGGCCGACAAAGAGAACCTGATCACTAAAGGTGCAGAGGCTGTCGTTAAGTCTAAGCAAGCTTTGAAGAAAGACCTTCTTGCTGCTGAGGCTAAGAAGAACGAAGCCATTGCTGCCAAAGTAGCTGCTAAGAAATCTCCAATTGCTGAAGAAGTTGCAGTTGCTGAGGAAGAAGTTGTAGTAGAAGAGGCACCAGTTGCTGAAGTGGCAGTTGAGGCAACTCCTGTTGCTGAGGTTGCTGTTGAAGAAGCTCCTGTTGCTGAAGTAGTAGCCGAAGAAGCTGCTCCTGTTGCTGAAGAAGCACCTGCTGCTACCGAAGAAGCTGCCGAAGGCGAAGAGCCAAAAGCAGTTTAAGGTGAACCTCGACAACCTCGCAGTCCTTGGGCACACCATGAAGCCCCACGGATTGAAAGGCGCGTTGAAAGTAAGATTAACAAGCGGAGCCATTCCGCAGATTGCCATAAACGAACCGGTCTTCATCCTATTACAGGGTGGACCGGTTCCTTTTTTTGTGGAAGAAAAACCAGACGTTTCGCGCAGCACCATCGTCCTCAAATTGGAAGGAATAGATAGTATTGATGCTGCCGAGGGATTTGTAGGAAAAGAAGTACTTATCCAACCCGACCGATTGGAATGGGAGGAAGAAACGGGGCTCAATGCACTCATCGGCTACTCGGTACACGACCTCAACTTAGGCGACATCGGCACCGTGACAGGCGTGATGGAACTGCCTCAACAATCCATTCTCGAAATACTGCATAAAGGCAAAGAAGTGCTCATTCCCGCAGTTGAGGGCATCATTCAGGGCATCGACCCGAAAAAAAAGCAGATAGTGGTGGAAACCCCCGAAGGTCTTGTTGACCTTTACCTGCATGGCTGAGCCGTATTTTCAATTCAAGAAATTCAGGGTCTATCACCACCGCAATGCCTTCAAGGTTGGCACGGACGGAGTGCTGCTCGGAGCTTGGGCAGAGGTGAACAATGGCGAACACGCACTCGACATTGGAACTGGTTCAGGTCTAATTGCATTGATGGTGGCCCAACGCTCAACCATTACCATGGATGCCATAGACCTCAATCCACTGGCAGCCCAACTGGCATCAACCAACTTTCAGCATTCGCCCTTTTCAGACATTCGCGCATACCATTGCGACCTGAAGGAATATCGGCCAGAACAACAGAATGTGTACGACCTGATAGTGTGCAACCCACCATTCTTCTCGCACGCGCAACCACCCAAGGACAACACACTGAATCTTGCCAAGCATACCGTTGGGCTATCGCCAGCAGAGCTGTTTCGGGAAGTGAAACGATTACTGAAACCAACGGGACGTTTCAGCCTAATTTTTCCAATGCAGGAAAAGGAACTGTTTCTAGACCAGGCCCATGTCAATGGTTTTCATCCCCTTCGGGAAATGCTTATCCATCCCGTTCCCAATCAACCAGCTATTCGATTGATGGTCACATTCACATATCAACGTGATCAAGCCCCACAGCAAGAAGCACTTGTTTTGGAAAATGAAGCTGGAAAACGCGGCTATACCGAGGCATATCGCAATCTGACCGAAGCCTATTTCCTACGCTTCTAAATCGAAAAGGCTGAAGTGTACCCGTCCATATTTACGGGTCTGTTCATAGCCTTTTATGCTACTCAGGTCAACAGAGGCCGGGTGTTCCATAACCAATAGTCCTTCTTCTGCCAACAGTTGACGGTGGAAAACGAGTTCAACCAGCACCGCATGCTCAGTGTAGTCAAAAGGAGGGTCTGCAAAGATGATGTCCCACTTGCCTGATGCTCTGGAGAGGAATTGCTTGGCATCGGTGCGCACCACATTGCTTCGCTCGCAACCAAAGTAGTCCAACGATTGCTTTACGAACTGAGCACAGCCTGCATTACCATCCACACAGGTCAGATCTTCCACACCTCGGCTGTAAAGCTCCAAGCTGATGTTGCCTGTGCCGCAAAAGAGATCGAGGCTGCGTACCTCCGCTAGGTCAAAGCGGTTCGCGATGATGTTGAACAAGCCCTCTTTGGCCATGTCTGTGGTAGGCCGTACTGGCAAGTTACGCGGTGGGCGGATGGCCCTACCCTTTAATCTACCACTTATGATG
>JBFYQB010000103.1:0-2925 GCA_041302955.1 Flavobacteriales bacterium | reverse complement strand
TACTTGTGGCGCAGAAAATCATACTCCCGCTGGAGATGCGTGGGCCATTCGTCCTGTTGATAGCCGTGCAACATACCAGCGGTGCCAAATAGCAATGCCTCCAGCTGCACCATGCTGTCCTGATGTTTGATAAGGATGCGCCAAGGGAGTCTGCGTGCCAGTTGCTCGAATGCATCGGCATTCACCATCATGCCCATGGTGCGCGCCATGATGATGAAGAATGCCTGCTCCAGATCGCCCTCGCATTGGTCCACAACTGCTGTCATCCACGATGATTTGCGCTGTAGGCGTTCGAGCAGCACGCGTTCCAACCAATTGTCGAGCACGGCTTTTTCCACTTCGGTAATGCCTTTTCCGCAGGCAATAGGATGACGGGCATCCACCAAGCCGGCATAGCGCCCCAGCACCTGATCGCTGATGCGGTCTTTCAGTTCGATGGTGGGGAAATCGCCCAAGGGTTCATCGAGGTCGTTCTCATACACCACATGCAGAATGATGTTGGCATATGCGGGGTCGGTCTGATGACCATGTCGCAACCAATCGGAGGCTTTCAGATGCAGTTCGATGTTGCCTGCCAGCTGCACTCCATCAATTCCGATACGCGCATTGAGAAAATCGGGGCCGGCATCGGTGCTGTGGTCTCCAGGTCGGATCACCTCCAGATACCGTCCATCTGCGGTAACAAGTTGCTCTGCCCTGTAGAGCCTGAACTTCCAGATATGATGCAGCAACTCTTCGCGTATGCCAGCCATACGTTAAAAGTAGCGGAAAATAGGAAATCGGTAACCCGAAACCAGAAAACCTAGCCGACCAAAGGGAGCTCATTGCTTTTGCAATAAAATGGTGCTAAGAGATCTGAAGCTGGCGCGATCAGACCAGTCCTGCCTCTTCGAGCAGAACGGCCATCTCCTGCTGCACGGCCTTGGCGGCCTCGCGTGCCTTTTCGGCAAAATCCTCGTCATCGCCCGCATAGATGATGGCACGGGATGAGTTGACCAACAGACCGCATTGACTGTTGAGCCCATATTTCGCTACTTCGGACAAGCTGCCGCCTTGCGCGCCCACACCCGGAACGAGCAGGAAGTGGTCGGGAACTATCTGGCGCACCTTGGAAAGCATCTCGGCCTTGGTGGCCCCTACAACGAACATTGTGTTGTCGGGCGTTCCCCATTGCTTGGCCCTGCGCAGCACCTCCTCATAGAGCAGACCGTCTGCGGTCTCGATCATCTGCAGGTCCTGCGCTCCTTCATTGGACGTCAGTGCCAGCAACACCACCCATTTGTTCGGAAAACGGAAGTAGGGCGTCACGCTGTCAGCACCCATATAGGGCGACAAGGTGATGGCATCAAAATTCAATTGGTCGAAGAAGCCCTTGGCATACATGTGCGAAGTGTTGCCGATGTCACCGCGCTTGGCATCTGCAATGGTGAACACATCCTTGGGCACATCCTGGATCGTTTTCTCCAAGCTCACCCAACCTTCAAAACCACGGCTCTCATAGAACGCCATGTTGGGCTTGTAGGCCACGCAAAGGTCGTGGGTGGCCTCAATGATCTGGCGGTTGAACTCCAACACCGGGTCGGGATATCCGAAGAGATGAAGCGGCACTTTGGCTAAGTCTGTATCGAGCCCGATACAGAGAAAACTTCGCTTTTTACGGATCTGATCAAAGAGTTGTTGGCGGTTCATTGGGGTCAAAACTAACAATAACCGTGACCGACAATGGTAATCTTAAAGTCCAAGCCTCCATTGCAAAACTGGCAAACGTATGCCGCGAAGTTGGGCGGTAGATCAAGGTTCAATAGCCCTCCACTTCGCCCTTGGCATCAAGCACTTTCTGCTTCAATGCCTCCTTGTATGCCGCAACATTGGCAAGCACGGAAGGGTGCGAAGTGGCAATGATCTGTGCGGCAAGTATGCCCGCATTTTTGGCGGCATTCAGCGCCACCGTGGCCACAGGAACTCCGTTCGGCATTTGAAGAATGGACAAGATGCTGTCCCAGCCATCAATGGAGTTGGAGCTTTTGACCGGCACACCGATCACAGGCAGCGGGGTCAGCGAGGCCACCATGCCTGGCAGATGCGCTGCACCACCGGCTCCGGCAATGATGACCTTCAATCCGCGGTCTACAGCGGTCTTGGCATAGTCGAACATGCGCTCGGGTGTGCGATGGGCCGAAACGACCGTCATCTCATAGTCCACGCCCAGCTCCTTCAGTACGTCCGCTGCGTCTTTCATCACGTTGAGGTCAGAGCTGCTGCCCATGATGATGCCTACCAATGCCTTGCTCATGCTTTCACTTTTAAGGTCTGTTGCACTTTTTTGGCGATGGCCTTCGCCTCGTCCAGTGTTTCGGAGATGATGGTGACGTGGCCCATCTTGCGGAACGGCTTGGTGAACCGCTTTCCGTAAAGATGCACATTCACGCCTTTCCACGATAGCACTTCTTCGAGGCCTTCATAGACCGCCTCGCCCGAATGGCCTTCTTCGCCAAGGAGATTGACCATCACCGAAGGGCGCACAATGGCCGTCTCTCCGGGGCTCAATCCCATCACTGCCCGCAGATGCTGCATGAACTGGGAGGTGTAATTGGCCTCGATGGTCTGATGGCCGCTGTTGTGGGGTCGTGGGGCGATCTCATTCACCAGCACATTGCCCTGTTTGTCCAGAAAAAGCTCAACGGCAAGCAGCCCGACAATGCCCAGCTTTTCAGCCACAGTGCGGGCGATGGCCTGAGCTAAGGCTTCTACCTGTGGTGATACATCGGCAGGACTGAACAGGAATTCCACAAGATTGGCCTTGGGGTTGAACTCCAATTCCACCAGCGGGAATGTGGCGATCTCGCCCTTCGCGTTGCGCGACACGATGACCGAAAGTTCCTTCTCCAGATCGACCGCTTTTTCGAGCACGGAAGGTGCAGCGAA
>JBFYQB010000102.1:0-5587 GCA_041302955.1 Flavobacteriales bacterium | reverse complement strand
TCGTAGACACCTATAAGCTCGAAACCCACCATCGCAGAAAACGGCTCTACAACGTAGATGGTGAATGGCGCAAGATGAAATTGCGCCCAGTGCTGCTGAAAGTGAAACTGAGCGGACTGCTTACCGTGCCAGTGCCCAAGATGACCTACTGGAGCGATTATGGCGCCACCGTGCGCAGCAAGGATGGGGAGTTTTTTGCCATCCGCATGGGCGCCAATCAGAAGGTGAACACTATTGAGCAGATGTTCCGGATGAACAAGGCCAGCAACTTTGACGAGTTCTATGCCGCCTTGAGCATGGATGCTTATCCCCGCTACAACGTCATTTATGCCGATAAACAGGGCAATATCATGTACCTCAACAATGGTCTTATACCTGTGCGAAACGAGGCCTACGACTGGAGTCGTGTGTTGCCTGGAAATACAGATAGCACGCTGTGGACACGGTTTCATCCCATTGCCGACCGTCCTCAGCTCATCAACCCATCCTGCGGTTATGTGTTCAATACGAACAATACACCCTTCAACGCCACCTGCGCCAGCGAAAACCTGCGCAGAGATGCCTATCCGGCCTATTTTGGATTCGACAGTGGCGACAACAACCGCAGCTCGCGCCTCATGGAGCTGCTGGAAGAATACGACCGCCTGAGCATGGAGGATGTGAAACGCATCAAGTTTGACTGTCAATATCCCGATTCAAGTGCTTTTCTGGCCTCTATCGACAACTTCATGAAGCTCGATCCCACCCGTTTTCCCGATGTGGCAGAGAGCATTGTGAAGATGCAGAACTGGGACCGCAGGGCGGTGAAGGACAGCGAAGGTGCAGGCATGTTCATGCTGGCGTATCAATATATCTTCGATAAGCTGCATTTGGGTGTCAACACCTTCATGACCGGATTGGAGATTCCCGAAGAGACCTACATCGAGGCTGTCAGCTATGCCCGCGATCACCTGATGGAATACTTCCAGACCTTGGATGTGACCCTCGGCCAATTGCAACTGCATGTGCGGGGCGATAAGGAATATGCTGTGAGTGGTTTTCCCGATGCCTTAGCGGCAAACTACTCCATGCCGTATACCAATGGCCGCTTCAAGTCGTTCGTGGCCGATTCATATGTCCAGTTTGCACAGTGGAAGGGAGGACAGCTTTCATTGGAGAGTCTGCATCCCTACGGCTCGTCCAATCGGGAGGGCACTCCCCATTTCTCTGACCAGATGGAACTTTATGTGGAGCAGCGCACCAAGCCGATGACGCTCAACCGTGAGGCCATCTTCCGTGATGCCGAGCGCATCTATTATCCCAGATAGACAAAGCAGCACAGGTAGGTGAGGTCTGGTATGTCCCACTGCTGTTGCAATGCACATCGCACACCACGATTCAGCATGGGCCATACCTACAATGCCGCGGAAAACCTTTATTCCCGGTTGATTCCTTTCCCTAAGTTCACCACCTTTGCCCTATGATGTTCGTTCGCACTAGTAAGATGATGTCCACAGCGCTTCTGCTGCTGTTGGTAATGACCACCGCCTCGATGGCGCAACGCATTCGCGTTGGCATCAATGATCGCGTTACGGAAGCGAACGTGCTCATCTCGCCCAGCGAGGGAAAGTATAGCGTGAAGAACGAGGCGGGCGAGAATATCTATGATTTCCGTTCGGACGATGTGTTGTCGGTGCAGGCCGTAGGCGACAGCCTTGCGGTGCGCGGAGTGTATGGGCTTGACCGCAAAGTGGCCGGTCTGGGACTTAATGCTGCCATGGCTCCTGCTACGCTGCTGCTCAAATTCACCCGCGATGGCAAGGAGCAGCGCTATGCAGGCGATATGACCGTGATTGCCAAAGGCAACCGACTTATCTTGGTCAACACCATGGATCTGGATGCATACGTGAGCCGCGTGGTGCAAAGCGAGGTGGGCACAGGTGCTGTTGAAGAGTACTACAAGATACAGAGCATCATCTGCCGCACCTATGCCATGGGCAATATGGGCCGTCATGCCGAGCAGGGCTATGATGTGTGCGACCACCAGCACTGTCAGGTGTTCGATGGTAAGAAACAACTTACCGAAACCGTGGTCAAGGCCGCAGCCGCCACCAGCGGCATTGTGATGGCCGACACGGCCCATAGGCCAATATTGGCAGCATTTCATGCCAACTGCGGTGGGCAGACAGCCAATGCGCAAGACGTTTGGACCGATGCGCGCAGCTATCTGGTATCCGTTTCCGACACCTTTTGCCTCGATCAGCGCAGTGCCTTATGGAAGGACACGCTCTACGTGGACGGCTTGAAGGCCTTTGTAGGTTCTGATGTCGATTCGCTGCTGGTGGATGGTCTTACATGGACACAGCCGAAGCGTGCAGCCCATTGGGAGCTTGGTGGACAGAAGTTCCGCACGTCAGAGCTTAGACGTGAGTTCAAGTTGCGCTCCACCTTCTTCGACATGGTCATCAAAGAAGGAATGGTGCATGTTTCTGGCCGTGGTTTTGGCCATGGCGTAGGACTGTGTCAGCAGGGTGCCATGCAGATGGCCAAGTCGGGATTCACCTATGGCGAGATATTGGGCCATTATTTTACCGGTGTTGCCCTTGTGAATACAAGCACATTGAAGAAGTAAGCGTATTCAGGCGCTGCGTCAAGGCCTGCTGACAGCTGTAGAAATGCTTCCCCGATGTGCTGCGCGAATCGTCTGAATGAGCGTGTTATTGCGCCATCAACTGTCGTAGCAGTTCCAAAAGCGTAGGGTCGCTGGGTCGTGGCGCATTCGGATTGACGAGTTCGCCCTTCTTGTTGAACAGCAGGTAGCGCGGAATGCTGCTCACCTGAAACTTGGACGTGATCGCAGCGCCCCACCCGCCTGGAGAGAAGCCATGGGTGCCTTCCAGTCCGAGGTCGTTGATGGCCTTTTTCCAGGCCTCTTCAGTATTATCGATGCTGACATAAAGGAATACGATCTCTTTCTGTTCCTTTTTGCTCAGCTGTTCCTTCAAGGTCTTCGCATGTGGGAATTGTTGTCTGCAAGGACCGCACCAGCTCGCCCAGATGTCCAGATAGACCACCTTGCCCCGCAGCGAACCGAGTCCGAACTGCTTGCCGTCCAGATCGGTGAACAGGATGTCATCCTTAACAGCCACACCGCCATCGTTCTTTTTTGTCTCCTCCACTTTTTCTTCAGCGGCCAGTTGCTTTGCAAGGCGCCCGCCTACAAGCTGATGCGCCTCATTGCTATTCGGAAGTCCCTTCAATGCCGCATGCGTTCTTCGCAATAGCGTGGGGCTAATGGCATCTGCATTTCGGAGCATCACCGAAGTGATATAGTAGGACTGCATCTCTGGGTTCAGATGTTCGCGGGCCATGTTCCACCCTTCGCTGATAGCGGCATCCAAGGACGCGAACTTCATGAACTCATATCCTTCCAGTGCTTTGTAATGCACGTACTCAAGTAACAGTTCACGAAAAAACGGGCTATTCAACTCAGTGGTCCGGCCCATGCGTTCCCATGTCAGACCTTCTATCAGCACCTTGGGTATCTCTGTGGCCTTGGGTATGGAACTGCCAGCCGACTTAAGTGCCGAGAACCGATAGAGGGACAAATAATAATAGTAGCCGATATGGTTCTTGAAATAGGTGATGAAGTCAGAAGGCAGGGGAGTGGTGGCATTGAAATCTGTCAATGCCTTTATCATGGCGTTGCGGTCGCGAAACGCCTCCATTTCCAATCCGTCAATATTCGATGCATCCTTGGCGCGACCATTAATAGCATCCGGATGCAACTTCTGCGCAAATTCTTTCTCAAATGCGGTCATGAAAGAATGCACCGCTGCGCCATCGCCCGAAATGGTCACATCACCGTCCAGAAAATCGGCATCGAAAGCTATGTGAAGCTCTTTTGCACTGTTCCAAATGAAAAACCGCTTGGTCTTGTCCTTGTAGCTTACTGTAAGCCAATCAGCCAAAGGAAGCTTTGCCGTATAGGCAAATCGACCATCAGCAACACCTACCTGTACTTCGGTCGTAGTGCCGAATAGGTCTGTTGGGGCAATGATGGTGATACGTTCGTCCGCATTGCCGACTATCTGCCCAGTGAACAGTGTCTGTGCAACTGCAGCAGGAGCAAAGGCTATGAGTAGCGCAATAAGGAGAGGCAACATCGTTTTATGGCTCACTCCATTTTGATGAGGCGGGCCACAGCAGGACGACCATCAGTGCTTACACGCACCAGATAGGCACCTTTGGCCAGATTCATCGAGCGGGCATTCACCGTGTATTGGTGCTGGCCTTTGGTCAATGTGCCAGTGTAAAGGGTATTGAGTACCTGGCCGTTTATGGAAACCAATTCCACGGTCGCCTTCATGTCCTCATACACCTCAAACTTCACCAACGCCTCATCGCTGAAGGGATTGGGATACACTTCCAATGCTCCGAATGCCAGCGTGGCAGTTTCGCTTACACCTGTCGGAAATTGTTTCAGGATGGCATATTCATCCAATATCTCTCCTGTGCTGGTGAGATATTTGCCAATGAGTGTGTCGCCATGTATGTACAGGAGATGCGATCCGACACAATCATCGCAGCCGTGGGTGCGCACCATGGCAGGGTGGTCAAGCGCTGGTTCGGTGGTGCTGCTACCGCTGTTGCCCTGCACCACATACACGGTGCCTATGCCAGCATTTGGGCCGGTCTTGTACTTGATGTAGGGAGTGCCTTCGGCAAGGCTACCGTTGGAATTGTCCACTACATGGTTCGAAATGTTGAACTGTGAAGGTGTGCCATAGTAATCGTGCAGCAGATATGACCGCTCATACACGTGGCTATGTCCATTCATGATCATGTCCACACCGTAGCTTTCCAGTATCGGACAGATGTTGTTGCGCATGGCACTCATGTACCGTTCCCAAATATCAGCGGAGGAGTGTGATCCCTCCGAATGTGGTGGTTGGTGAAAGAATGCAATGGTCCAAGGCTTGTCGTTGGCCTGAAGGTCGGCATGTATCCATTCGGTCATAGGTGAACCATTGAACGTACTGAACGGATTGGCACCGGTCCAGTCGTTCGAACTGCTGAGCACCGAACCGATCTCAGAATTGATAGAGATGAAATGCACATTGCCATAATCGAAAGAGTAGAAAAGCTCATGGCCAGAGGGAACACCACCTATCTCACCATTGGTAGGCAGATCGAATATCTGGTAGTAGGCACCATCGTTGTCCAATGGATTCTGGCTCACTGTTGTAGGGGCTATGCTGTTATAGTCATGATTACCTGGAGTGCCCAAGAACGGGAGACGCTTCATAAGGTCGGTCATGCCCCATTCTGGATTGAAGTTGTTGGCCTGATATTCCGCATCGGTACCGTCTTGATAGGCGTTATCTCCGAGCCAAAGCCATAAGTCGGAAAGGTTGTCGCCTGCATAGGCACTGTAGGCATCCATTACGCCTTTCTGCTTGGTGTTGCCTTTGCCGTGGTCGCCAATGGCCCAAACAGTGATAGGTTGCACGGTTCCGATCAGTGGCGAAGTACGGAAACGGTGCATCGCATCGCCACCACTCAATACGTTGGTGCCATCACTGATGGCATAATAATATTCTGTGTA
>JBFYQB010000101.1:0-3491 GCA_041302955.1 Flavobacteriales bacterium | reverse complement strand
ATGGCAAGCGCACCTTGTGCAATGGCCTTATCGATGTACTGATGGCCATCCACCTGTGTGCCGCTCACAGCCACGAACAGGCTGAACTTCTTAGCCTGCCGCGAATCGATGCACACGCTTTCGATGGCTACATTGGTGGAACCGACCACCTCTTCGAGGCCTGTTTTATATAGTATGTCCTTTAACAGCTTCATTACGATAGTTCGATCACAATTTCACGGCCTCTGGTGGCGCGCGTTCCTGGAGTAATGGACTGCTTGCGCACAACGCCAGAGCCTATCATCCGCACTTCCAATCCCATGTTCTCCAAAAGAAAAAGCGCATCCATCGCACCCATTCCAACCACGCGTGGAATGAGGTTTTCAATCACTGTCCGCTCCGAGATCTTCAATGAATCTCTGCTGCTTTCCGCAGCTACCCATTCGGCATCGGGATCAGTAACGCGGTTACACACACCAACTGTGGACAAGACTTTCTGCATGTCCGCATTGCGTGTGGCCTTGGCCAATGGCGCACGTGAACCATGCAGCGCTGTGTCGGGCTGCAGATCCGGTTGCATGCGCAACTGCGTGGAATAGACCTTATCACTGATCTCTTTGAACACTGGCCCTGCCACGAGATTGCCGTAATAGACCGTGCTGCCTGGGTTGTTGATCACCACTATGCAGCTGTACTGGGGCTCGTCTGCTGGAAAATACCCTACAAACGAAGCCTGATAGGTCACCTTGCCACTCTTGTAGCCTCCTGCGCCAGATGCCACCTGAGCTGTGCCTGTTTTGCCCGCGATCTTGTAGGCCGCATGGCGCAGATTGCTGGCCGTTCCGTGTTCCACAACGCCTTCCATCAATCCGCGCACGGCTTTTACGGTGCCATCGGAGCAGATTCTATCGACAATTACTTCCGTGCCGAATTCCTTCTCCACCACCGCGTGTCGCTTGATGGCTTTCACAAATCGAGGTTTCACCATTTTACCATCGTTGGCTACGGCATTGTAGAGCGTAAGCATCTGCAAGGGTGTCATCAACGACTCATAGCCAATGCTCATCCATGGCAGCGAAACGCCCGACCACGTTGGGTCGTCAGGATATTTGATCATTGGTCTGCCTTCGCCCGGAATGTCCGTATCGAGCGACTGGTGGAGTTTCATCTTGCGCAGACGGTCCACGAATGCCTTCGGATCCTTTCCATAATACTGATTCACCAATTTGGAAATGCCCACGTTGCTCGACACTTCAAATGCCTTGGCCACGGTGATGCGGTCGTACACGCCCGTTTTGCTGTCGCGCATGGTGCGGTCATGGAATTTTTTTAGGCCGCCTTCAATATCCACGGTGTCCGAAAGCGCGATGTGACCATCCTCCAAAAGGCAGATGACACTGGCCAGCTTGAAGGTCGATCCCGGCTCAGTGGCCGCACCCAAGGCATAGTTATACGTCTCCGCATAGCTGCCATCGGCCTGCAAAGTGAGGTTGGCGATGGCCTTGATGAGACCGGTCTGCACCTCCATCAACACCGCACAGCCCGAATGTGCACCGCTGATGCGCAGCTGCGCTTCCAGTGCCGATTCGGCCACGTCCTGAATGTTGATGTCGATGCTGGTAACCAGATCGGCACCATCCTGAGGCTCGATCTCGTTGGCATCGCTCAGCGGCTTCCATATTCCACCACTGATCTTCTGTACCAGACGCTTGCCGTTCACACCGCTCAGTTCTTTGGTGAAAGCGCCTTCCAGCCCAACGCTGAATCCCGGCCTGTCGAAACCGATGGTGCGCGAAGCCAATTCGCGGAAAGGCTTGGCGCGTCTGCTTTTCTGCTCGATGATAAGCCCGCCTTTGTATTTACCCAATCGGAAGAGCGGAAGGCGCTGCATCTTCTTCAGCTGGTTGTGTTCCACTCCTCTTTTCAACAGATGATAGCGACTTCCAGAGTTGCGCGCTTGTATCAGTTCGCGTCTCCAGGATTGCTGCGAGCGGTCGTTGAATAGCACAGAAAGGCCACGCGCCAAGGCATCCACGCTATCTGTGAACATCCTATCGGTGATGGTTGGCACACTGGCATCCCAACGCACTTCATAAATGGATTTTGAGGTGGCCAACAGGCTTCCATCTTCAGAAAAAATGTTGCCCCGTGTGGCCTCAATGGTCTCGAAACGCGTGGTCTGGGTCTGCGCTTTTCCTCGCCACTCCTCGCCCTCCACGAACTGGATGTTCGCGACCTGTCCCACGATAGCGAACGCGAAAAGGCACATCAGGCCATAGGCCAGATATACCCGTTTCTTTATTTCGCTTCGTTCTATCAATGCTTGTCTATCAATGAGCCGTGGTGCTCGCGGCTCTATTCGTTTATTATCTCTTCCTTTTTAACAACTATCTTTTTAGGCGGTGTACGGCTTTCGTAAATACCCATCGATTGAACGGCACGCGCCACTTCGCTCTGCTTACTGGCGAACATCAGTTCAGACCGCGTGGCGATGTAGTCCGAGCGCAGTTCCTTCACCTCCTTTTCCATCTTGTTGGTGAGAATAACCGTCTTCTCAGCGTAATGACTATTGGCGATGTAGATGATGCCCAACCCGAACAGCCAGAATAGGAATGGCAGGTTGTTCACCATGTTGTCGCGCGTCAGGAAGCTGCCGTCCAGCACACCAATTATGCGCTTGACGATGGCCGCTCCCGAAATACCGTTGGTCTCTTTCTCTTCCATCAGATGCGTTCGGCTATTCTAAGTTTGGCACTACGCGAACGTGGATTGCGCTCCAATTCCTCTTCGCTGGGAACAATAGGACTGCGGTTCACCGCCTTGAGACTCACAATGGGATTGCCGTAGAAATCCTTCTCCAGCTTGCCTTCCAGATTGCCACTGCGTATAAGGTCCTTCGCCATCCGGTCTTCGAGCGAGTGGTAGCTTATCACCACCAATCGACCACCGACAGGAAGCAGGTCGGGCACTTGGGTCAACATCTCGCGAAGCGCGTTCAGCTCATCGTTCACCTCGATCCGGATGGCCTGAAAAACGCGCGACAGAAAACTGTTCTCCTTGCCGCGCTGTGCAAATCGCTCGCAGATAGCCTTCAGTTGCTCAACGGTGGTGAAGGGCTGATTTTCGCGCTGCGCAACGATGGCCTTGGCCAATTTCCAACCTTCGTTGAGGTCGGCATTCTCACGGAACATGCGCGAAAGCTCTTCGGCAGCATAGGTGTTAATGATGTCGGCAGCGGTCACCTCGCCAGCTGCATTCATCCGCATGTCGAGCGGGCCGCTGAGGCGCGTACTGAATCCCCGCTCGGCCGCATCGATCTGATGGCTGCTGATGCCAAGATCGGCCAAGATGCCATCCACAGGAATGGCCTTGTGCAGTTTCAGGAAATTTCGGGTGTAACGGAAGTTGTGCGGAATAAGTATGAAGCGCGGGTCCACCAAAGCATTGGCGTGGGCATCCTTGTCCTGATCGAAGCCAAATAGGCGACCCTTTGGACCGAGCTGCGCAAGAAT
>JBFYQB010000100.1:0-7030 GCA_041302955.1 Flavobacteriales bacterium | reverse complement strand
TGACGGTATCGCTTACCAGCAGGTTGCTCATATTGCCCGCCATATCGCGCAATTGAACAGAGAATTGGAGTTTTTCCGTGTCGCTGTTGCCCAACACGAACAGACTGTTGAGCTTCACCGTGAGGCGGCCCTGTATCTTCACTTCCGCATCGGGTGGCGACAACGGCTGCACATGATACAGGTCGGCATACTCCAAACGGCTGTCTTTTACCGTAAGGGTTGTCACGTTGGGATCTGGATGACCGAGGTCGCCATTGCGGTCGGCATAGTCGAAGCTGATGAGCACGCTGTCTGCAAACTCCTCCACATCCGATGGCGTTACCGTCAGGTTGCTGATCTCTGGGACATCGCTACCCTCGTCATCCGCACACGAATGCAGTGCCATGGCAAGGACGATAAGCAGGGAAGCTAAAAAGAGGCGCTGTTTCATCTTCATCAATTCACAAACTGCCACGAGAAGTAGCGCCTGATGTGCATCAGACTGGCATCCTGCGGAATCTGGGTGGTATCCGCCTGCATTGGGTCTTTGATGAACACGCGCATGTAAACTGCCTGTCCTCCTGTCCATTCCTGCGCATCGATACTGACGCGGTGATGAAACTGTGCGCTGTTGCCAAAGAGGTCGGGCTTGGTCAATGGCGTGCCGATAACTTGAAGGTCAAGCGTAGTGGATATGGTATCGAATGTATCAAACTGATCAATACCCAAGCGCACTTTGCCGTTGGTAAGCTGTGTGGCAGGTGTTTCCGCATCTGTCAGGGCGAAGTACACGTTGAGCTGCTGTGTCCCGCTGGGAACAAGCAGTCGTTGCCCGAAATCGCAAGACTGTCCATCTGCCTCGGCATAGATGCCCTTGATGCCCGGCTGCTGATTGCCTGATGCAGGCGCATTGCCGAACATGTCCTTGGCCCCGCCAGCAATCCAAGCGCTGATGTTTGCCAAATGCGTGGTCTTGTTCTGAAACCACTCTGACTCTGGGTCATAGGACGCAGTCAGCGGCATGATGCCCGACATGCCATCGATATCCTCATTGAGCCGCAACCATAGGATGGATTCTGCAAGGCTGCCCGGTTTCACGCGATACTCATAATCACCATTGGGATTGTTCTTGATCACCGGATGATAGACCAACGAGTTGTAAGTGCTTTCCATGGTCCGGAAATCGGGCTCGAAGGTGCCGTCATGACAGCCCGAATTGGCACATGTTGGTTTGAAGATCTTTTGATGAAGACCGACAAAGCTCTGTGGGTCGGCATCGGGAATGAGCGTGGTGTCAATAGGCGGGTCGAGGTTCGGGTCATCAAAAGGATTATCTACATCCTCCGAACATGCTGATATACAGACACTCAATAACACGATGACAAGACCTAGCAATGCTCTGAATCGGTGAAAGGCATACCTCATCGTCCGACCACTTGAGGGTTTTTCCATGCAAACTTGACCAATTCCTTGAGGTCTACAAGATCCAAGGTACGTTCGTGCGTAGCCTCCAGCACTACAAGCGGTGCCATGCCTGCGCCATAGGCCTCCACCCACCGTTCCGCACAAAGGCACCAGCGGTCGCCTGCCTTAAGTCCCGGAAACATGTATTCAGGGTGCGGTGTGCTCAGGTCATTGCCTTTCGACTTGGAATAGGCGAGGAAGTCATCCGTCATGACCGCACATACCGTATGCAAACCGGCATCCTCATCATCCGAGTTGCAACAGCCATCCCGATAAAAACCGGTCAGCGGTTCATTGCTACAGGCAATGAGATATTGTCCGAACACATTGTTTGCCATGGATCAAATTCTATCGAAGAGTGAACGCGCAGTACCCGATAGCAGACCACTGCTCATCACCTCATTCTTGATACCGAGTATCTCCGCGATTGTAGGAACATTATCGGCCGTTTCGCCAATTTGATTGCCTTCGCCCCCAACTTCCAGATTGCTCTGCACATTCGGCCCTACCATCTGTGTGAACACCCGCTGGGTATTGCCATCGCTATGGTCAAAACCGAACCAGTCGTTGGTGTCCTTGATAGGGTTCCTATCCAAGTTGCGACCACATTCAGGCGAAACGAGCATGATGGTATTGCCCGCCATCTCAGGTATCTGTGTCTGAATGGTGTTCCAGATATGACCCACAGCATGGTCGGCACGGTGCAATGCTGCCAGATAGGCCGTGTAGTTGCTGTGGCACGTGTCCACAGCGCCTACGTTGATCACTGTAAGCGTTGGTCGGAACCATTTCATCACCTCGCAGGCGTAACCCACGGTCGTCAGGTCGCCATTGTCGGCCACAGGCGGCCGAGCTATGTTGTTGCCCGCTTGATACATAGCCTTAAGAAAGGCCTTGATATCCTGCTTCTCCTCCTCCGTGTTGTGCACACCTTCCAAGGTGCCCGCCATGTTCTCGAAGTTGTTGTCGAGAAAATACTTCATCTCATAGATGGGAGCCAGCTGCTCCTCCGGATGATAGATCTTGGCGTTGGAAAGATGCTCCACTCCTTGTGACCCGAAGGTGATGTTTGGCGCCAGGAAGTTGGCACCATACGCTGAACCATACTCCGGATGGTTGCTGTAGTTCATCAATGGCGTGCTGTTACCTATGCCGTTGCCAATGAACCATACCTTGCAGGCAGGCGCATCCATGTGCTTGCGCACATATTCGAATATCGTAGGGTTGATGGGCTTCTGCCGAAGACCTTGTGCATAAAGCGTGTTGCCTTGCACCATCGCATTCATGCCACCATAATGTCCAGCATGGCTGCTCCTCACCTCGCGGAACAGTGTACCCTGCTGCTGCAATGTCTGGGAAAGTATCTGTTGGATGGGCGTGTCGCCCTGCAATGCCCCGTCTGTGCCATACACGACCTTTTGTGACGGGGCAGCCCCGTTCAGCATGTTGTACATAATGTTGCCCTCGATGGGAATGCCCTGACTTTGGCCCAAATAGGTCTGCAGCACGCTTTCCTGCTGGCGAACCCCACCTGCGAACATCACCATCACCACGTGCTGGGCCAATTGACTGCCTGTGGCGGCAAAGAGCCTGCCTGTCGGCAGAATATAAGGCAGCACCATCGCGCCTGCTGTGGCTGCCGATGCTTTCTTGATGAAACTTCTTCGTTGCATAATGCTATTAAAGATGAACCGGCCGCATCAATAGTATAAATACTCATCGCTAAGTGCGAACGAGAAATAGACCATTTCTGGAGTCACATTAGGATGCGTACTGATGTAGTTCTTGAAATATTGGCGCTCTCCCTCTGTTGGATTGCGCACCAAAAACCGATTGTATGTCTGAACGATGAAAGTATCCAAATTGGCCCGCATTTCAGCATCCGATGGTAACTGCACGGTTGGGCGGTTCATGTAGTTGCTTATGACAACTTCTCGTGCAAGCTCCTTATCGCCAATAGATTGGATGCACTGACTAACTTCAAAAAGATCGCCACTGGAAAGAGCCGTTTGAAAAAGGTTGGCATATAGTATTGACACGTATTGTTGATCAGTCTTCACCTTCGTTTTGGATGCATTGTCTGGAAGCAGTTGTACTTCATTCACATCGTAAACAGGTTCTTTTTCGCAACTGCTGGAAAACAAAGCAACCGCCAAGAAAATTGGAATCATGGGCCAAGCGAAAAACCCAATTACAGTTAGCCCCTCCCTCTTATCCATGTTCAATTTTCCTGGTGGCATACTAAAGGAACTGAGCATACTCATCGGTTGACATCACCTCACGCTGTAACCTTTGCAGGTCATGATCTTCAAGAAGATATTGCATCGCCTTTTCTGTCTCTAAGGTAGTTGGTGTTCGTGCAAGCAAGGTCTGATAGGCCCAAATGACCATTCCTTCATAGAACGCGTTTGATTCTGTAAGGATATTCACGAACTCCGATTTATTCTGCCCACCTTGTCCCATAATAGTACCTGGTTGGTTGTACTCGATCATATTATATCCAGCGGTAAACTCAGCCCCAGTAGGAAATCTAAAAAACAAGTTGTCAAAAGCTGCATTCACCATATTGAAAGTGTTCATGTTTATCTGGTCGAACACAGCATTGTCCAACATTCTTGCGCAGACCACGTTGATAGTTATTGTTCCGTTGAGATAATCTAACTCAGCCGCTTTGACTGCATCCAAATGCGCCACCATCTCCCGTGCAGCTGCTACAGCCTCCCAATTGCCATTGATTGAATCACTGATAATGCCCGATGCAATTGGCCCGCGTATCTCATCGATCTCAGCATTGGAGGCAGCCTCAATGAACCGAGCTTTCTTCTGTTCATAAATGCGGTTGTAATAGGCCAATTTATATGAGCCATCTCCTTCAACGAAGCTCGTATCAGATTGAAGGCTTACCAGCATCGTCTCCCGAACTTCCACCTTTAGCTCTCCTGACTTCAGATTTATGAGCCACGCCTCCATCTCCGTATCGAAAGGCTCTCTTCCTATCAGGTCAATAAAACACCGATTTATATAATTATGAATTACAACATCTGAAACCTCACCATAGTATGGAGCATCATTGTAGGGCACTAAATCCTCTTCCTTAGCGCAAGAAGCTAGTAGCATACAACTGCAAATAATGATTAACAGACTTCGCATCAGAGACGTCCAAACTTACAAGACTATTCCCATTTGTTCCAAATTTCAATTCAAGTCCCAAATAACGACTCCACAGATTTACATCCGTTTCTTTGCAGCACTCTCTAAGTATTTCAATATGACCATTTCTGAGGCACAATTTACAGTTGACAAGTGGATAACTACCACAGGCATTCGCTATTACAATGAACTAACTAACATGACCATTCTTACCGAAGAAGTAGGCGAAGTGGCCCGCATTATGGCCAGACGCTATGGCGAACAATCGGAAAAGGAATCGGACAAAGACAAGGATCTTGGAGATGAAATGGCCGATGTACTTTTTGTCCTCATTTGCCTTGCCAATCAGACAGGAGTGGACCTAACTGAGGCATTAAAAAAGAATTTGGACAAAAAGACCTTGCGTGACACTGCTCGTCATGCAACCAATCCCAAGCTAAAATGATCGAAAAAGAAAAATCAAGTTGGGAAAAATATAGACCCTACATAATGAATGACATGACTTTCACCCTTGCCGTCATGATACTAATGTTCATAATAGCGGCAATATTCGTGTTCTGAACACCACTATATATCCTTCTTCAATGTCTGTAAGAAGTTAATAAGCTGAATCCAATATTCTGCCTGTCCCTCAGAACCTTTCATGAGACTTTTCACCCCATGCTCTCCACCTTTTCCTGGAGCGTAATAGATAAGCTTTCCTTCTGGGATTCCGGAAATTATTTCTTTCACCCATTTTCTTTCCGTGGCACCACTTGCCACATAAGCTGGTTTCAACAATCCAGAAATAGTTCGCTGAACGTTCATCTTATCTCCGAAAAATTCCCCAGGACTGAAGGCCACAACGGCTTTGACCTCTTTCATCTCTTTAGCAAGCTTAAGCGCCAAGGATGCAGAATAAGAACTACCCATGATAATGACCGGTTTCTTACCAATACCATACGCACGCTCAATAGCCGCGCGCATATCCTGTTCAGCATCTAAGAACTCATGCGGTAAATTAGCCTCTTTTGCCAGAAATGCTGTCTCATTGACCCTGAAATTCTTCTCCTTTCCAGAACGGAGATCTACCGCCATGCAGTTCAACTCCAACTTATTCAACCTAGGCGCTATATCTCGATATTCACCACGACTGCTATTGGCCTGATGGAAAAGTACAATCCAAGTATGAGACTGCTCTGATTCATAAAGGTCAGCCGTAATGGTCAATCCATCCTTTGACGGAAAGACCACCTTGCGTTGAGCTAAAACAGAAGAAACTGGTAATAGAGCCGCGAAAAAAGCAAAGACGATTCCGATTCTGATCATGGCGGAAAATTAAGGAGATGGGAGCCCAATAACAAAACTTGTTCCACCTTTTTCGAACAATATCCCTGACAAACAAAAACCCCGACAGGAGGACTACCTATCGGGGTTTCAAATCAATTACAATTCAGTATCAGAACACCTTTTCCGCCAGCACTATCAACCTGTTCGAGTTCACCTCAACAACACCACCTGAAATATGAAAATGCTGTATATCCCCATCAATGGACTCAACTTTCACTTTGCCATCTACCAAGGTAGATATTATTGGGGCATGATTTTTAAGCACACCAAATAGACCATTTTTGCCAGGCAGCTGCACGTGACGTGCCTCTCCTTCAAAAACCTTTGCGTCTGGTGTTACTATCTCTACGTGCATCGGTACTTTGATTATTGACCAGCCTCGGCCAAGAGTTTTTTGCCTTTTTCGATAGCCTCTTCGATTGTTCCCACAAGGTTGAAGGCGGCCTCTGGATACTCATCCACTTCACCGTCCATGATCATGTTGAAACCTTTGATGGTATCCTCGATGCTCACGAACACACCTTTCAGACCGGTGAACTGCTCAGCAACGTGGAACGGCTGCGATAGGAAACGCTGCACACGTCTTGCACGGGAAACAACAAGTTTGTCATCCTCAGAAAGTTCATCCATACCAAGGATGGCGATGATGTCCTGAAGTTCTTTGTAGCGCTGAAGAATTTCGATAACGCGCTGTGCAGTGCGGTAATGCTCCTCGCCAACGATGTCGGCAGTAAGGATTCGTGAAGTAGAATCCAATGGATCCACCGCAGGGTAGATACCAAGCTCAGCTATCTTACGGCTAAGTACTGTCGTTGCGTCCAAGTGAGAGAATGTGGTTGCAGGCGCAGGATCCGTCAAGTCATCCGCAGGCACATACACCGCCTGTACCGATGTGATAGAACCACGCTTCGTAGAAGTGATACGCTCTTGCATCAGACCCATCTCAGTGGCCAGCGTTGGCTGATAACCCACCGCAGAAGGCATACGGCCCAAAAGTGCAGACACCTCGGAACCAGCCTGTGTGAAACGGAAGATGTTGTCGATAAAAAATAGGATGTCACGACCACCGGACTGCTCATCCCCATCGCGGAAATACTCAGCAATGGTA
>JBFYQB010000099.1:0-10826 GCA_041302955.1 Flavobacteriales bacterium | reverse complement strand
ATTTTGGATTACACCTGCCGAAGCACAGACCAGATTCGTAATGCCAATGGAATCTTCACCTATGAGAATCGAAATGCACTCGTCAAATCATTTGATGAAATTGATGGCCTAAAAACAGGATTCACCAAAGCAGCTGGCTATTGTGTAGTGGCTACTTCTCAGCGTTGTGGACATCGGGTTACCACTATAATCTTGGGCGTGGCAACAAAAGATCAGCGCAATGATATTGCAGTGAATTTGTTTAATAATTACTACAAGTCCATCGGATTGGGCACTCTTGGCGAGAAATTTGACACTGTGACCGCCAAGGCCCAATAATGGGTTTTCATCCTTAATCATCAACTTCTTAACGCCATGAAAAAAGCGATCTTGTTCCTATTGGTGGCTACAATGTCTATTCCTGCAATTGCGCAACGTAGCAAACCGCTCCCCTATCCAGCCATGAAAGTGGACGAAACCACCAAGATGATTACCTACGAAGGTGTTGGCAAGGTTGATGGTGTCACCGCAAAAGACCTTTACTCCAAAGCAATAGAGTGGGTGAAATCTTACCATAAAAATCCGACAGAAAAGCTTCGCAGACAGGACGAAGCTAATGGTGAGATTGAGATTTTTGCCCGTTTTCCTATTTACGCCTACGACAAAAAAGGCGAGAAGACCACGAGCAACGCTGGACTTATTCAATACACTATGATTCTACAATTCAAGGACGGACGCTATAAATACCTGGTGAACGGTTTGAATCTGAAAGCGCAGAGTCATCAACCAATAGACAGCTGGTTGATTGACAAGGATAAAGATCCGAATGCTGACAATCATGCTTACCAGCTGCGTGATATTGATCTGGAAATAAATGCCATGATCAAGGACATGCTTCAGAATGTCGCTAAGAAACAAGAAGCCAAGGGAGACGATTGGTGATCAGGCCAATCTTGTTACAGTTGTTGAGGTAGTGAGACGCGGATTTTCTATCTCTACGTTGTTCAGCAATAAAACACCGGGCACTTTGGAAACTTCCAAGGTGCCCGTTTCATTTTCCATTCCCAACGCCAATGCACCGTTGACCGTTGCCATTTGAAGAATTTGGTCAAATGAAATGGAAGGACACCTAGCACATAGCAATTTCATCTCTTCGAGAATTGAAAGCTGATGGTTTGAAGCCAAACTATCTGTACCAATACAAACTCTAGCACCAGACCTCAACCATTCATACACATCAGGAATTCTATTCTCTATATATAGATTAGCCGAAGGACATGTACACCACCAAAGGCCTTCAGATAGCGTACTAGCCCAAATCATATCTTTTGAAGAAGTATAACTGTTATGTACAAGTATCACCCTTGCAATAGTGGACAGCCAAGGAAGAAAAGTGCGTAAGGAGTTATTTTCTGACTGCTTGAACTGATTCATTGGCAAGCCCATTCTCAATAATCGCTGAAAGAGTTCACCACGGGCAGAGATGAACATCTCATCCTCACTCTCTGTCTCCTGGTTGTGTATCGAAATCACACTCCCGAATTCTTCTGAGCGTTTTGCAATGAGTTCAAACAGGGCTTCCGATACAGAATAGGGTGCGTGCGGAACTGTAAAAGCTGAAAGCCCTGCTGCTCTGAATTCCTCTACCAGTCGAACGCCCCTATCCATCACAAGGTTGGCGTTGCTTGAGTCTAAGCCAAGAAGTTCCACAAACGAGTGATATCTTATTCTGCTTTGTTGTTTGACCACGATACTATGGCCTGTATTACAAATGTCACCTACAACTTGGATGCCTCCATTCCACATTGCATCATTGGCTGCCTGCATGGCAACTTCTATAATACCTACCTGTGCTTCGCGTTGCGACACGACTCCACCTATGAACCTCGGTAATCCCATGCCTACAGGTAATTTTCCAAGCAAATGAGAAAGCTCCAGATGGCAATGTGAATTCACAAAGCCGGGACAGATAATTCCTTTGTATGATTCAATATTTATCGAGTCTGGCAATTGAGGTGAACAGCTGGATAGTATATCGGCTATCCGACCGTCCTCATCCACGACAACCACTCCGTTGCGTAATGGCTCAGCGCAAACAGGATATACGAGTGAAGCGGAAATAAAACGCATGGGCCAAGGGTGGCGTATCTTTGCGCTTGCATGACCACACCGCAGGACATACGCGCACTGACGCAGGATCAAATAAAAGCATTCCTATCGGAACATGGCGAAAAGCCATTTCGAGCCAAGCAGATAAATGAGTGGTTATGGAAAAAAGCTGTTCATTCATTTGATGATATGACAAACCTAAGCAGTTCTGCCCGCGGACTGCTGAAAGAACATTTTGTGATCAATGCTGTAGCGGTCGCGGAGAAGCAAGTAAGCAACGACCGCACGATCAAAAGCTCATTTCAAACTCACGATGGAAAAATAGTAGAGGGTGTGCTCATCCCCACTGCCTCAAGAATGACCGCTTGTATCAGCTCTCAAATAGGATGCAGTCTGACATGCAAATTCTGTGCAACGGGCCGCATGGAGCGATTGCGAAACCTGAATGCAGATGAGATCTTTGACCAAGTTGTACACATAGCCCGCCAATCTGAGGAACATTATGGAATACCACTCTCGAACATCGTATATATGGGAATGGGAGAGCCTCTGCTGAACTACCGAAATGTATTGGAAAGCATAGATCGCATTACATCGCCTGATGGGTTGGGAATGGCACCGAAGCGAATAACTGTATCTACCGCGGGAATAGCCAAAATGATTCGAAAACTGGGCGATGACAAGGTTAAGTTCAATCTTGCACTTTCGCTCCATGCGGCCAATGAGGAAAAGCGGAATAGAATTATGCCAATAAATGAGAGTAACAATCTCACTGAATTGGCTGATGCTATGCGTTATTTCCACCAGCAGACCGACACTCGGCCGACTTTGGAGTACATCATCTTCAAAGACTTCAACGATTCTATTTCAGACGCCAAAGAGTTGGCAGATTTCTGTCGAAAATTCCCCACCAAGATCAATATTATCGAGTATAATCCAATTGACAATGGGGAATTCCAAAAAGCCGATGAGAAAAAAACCGAGGCTTTCAAAGCATTCCTTGAGGATAAAAATCTGATCGTGAATGTCAGACGTAGCAGAGGCAAGGACATTGATGCCGCCTGCGGTCAGTTGGCAAATAAATCAGAGGTGGCAAGAACGCGGCCTTAAGACTGAAGACGGAACATTTATGCTCGAATTTCCTCTGATGTTACGATGCTTGCCGAACATCTGTAGTGATCTACTTGTCTATCTTCGGCCATTGAAAGCAACGTGTCAGCATTAGACCAGATAAAAGCACCCGTTCGGGTGGAAATGGAGGAATTCGAAGGGCGATTCCGCTCTTCCATGCGCAGCAATGTCGCTTTACTGGACAAAATAACTCGTTACATCGTGAAACGAAAAGGCAAGCAGATGCGGCCTATATTCGTTTTTTTATCTGCCAAATTAGTTGGCGACACAAATGACAGTACATACCGTGCCGCTACGCTCATCGAACTGTTGCACACTGCCACTTTGGTGCATGATGATGTAGTAGATGATGCTGATACAAGACGTGGTTTTTTCTCCATCAATGCTCTTTGGAAGAATAAAATAGCTGTGTTGATAGGCGATTTTCTCCTATCAAGGGGCCTTCTTCTTTCTGTAAAACACAAGGATTATCATCTTTTGGAGATAACCTCCAGAGCAGTTGAAGAAATGAGTGAGGGCGAGTTGCTTCAAATTGAAAAGGCCCGAAAATTGGACATTACAGAAGATGTCTATTTCAGCATCATCACCAAGAAAACAGCGTCCCTTATAGCCAGTTGCTGCGCAAGTGGCGCTGCCAGCATAACGGACAATAAGGAAACAATAGAACGGATGCGACTCTTTGGTGAAACTGTTGGAATAGCATTTCAGATTCGTGATGATCTTTTTGATTATGGAACTGACACTGGGATAGGCAAACCCACTGGAATCGACATCAAAGAGAAAAAGATGACCCTTCCGCTAATTTATGCGCTTCAGCATGCCGACCAATCAGAGAAGCGTTTCATCATAAACACAATTAAAAATCACAATACTGATGCGAAGCGGGTGTCCGAGGTTATCTCATTGGTAAATAAGAATGGAGGTATAGACTACACGGTACAGCGCATGAACGAATATCGGGATCGCGCTTTGGCGTTGCTACAAGAATTTCCAGACATAGCTGCCCGAAGATCGCTTATAGAACTTGTCAATTACGTTATAGACCGCAAGAATTGAACTTAGGCGGTCAGGAGAGCTTTTACTGCGACCGAGATAGTCTTGCCATCTGCTTTGCCTGACAATTCCTTTGATGCCATTCCCATGACCTTGCCAAGATCTTGTGGCCCAGAGGCCCCAACTTTAGCAATTATCGCAGCAATTAAGGGCCTTAGCTCGTCTTCGGTGAGTTGCTTGGGTAAATACGACTCGATAATTGCGGCCTCGGCAAGTTCTGGATCGGCAAGATCCTGACGTCCTTGTTCAATGTAAATCGCAGCACTTTCCTTGCGCTGCTTCACCTGTTTCTGCAACATTCTGATAGCTTCATCATCTGATGCTTCTCCTGCCGCACCCTGCGCAGTAGCTGCAAGAAGCAATTGGGACTTAATTGCACGAAGCGCTGTAAGACGTGCTTGGTCTTTGGCTTTCATGGCCTCTTTTATGTCATTATTGATGCTGTCGGTCAAGCTCATGTCTTTCCTTGCTAAATGCTGATTTCTTCGATGGACAAAGATCATGCTTTACTTGTAAACTTCGAATAGTCCGGAGATAAAACAAAGAAAAGTACACGGCTAGGAACCTGCTCATAAAGCCTAATTATGCTTGAATTGAATGACCTGCCGCATTAACATATCTAAACGTATATTCGCAGCCCTTAAAATAAAGACCTAATCCCATGGTAATCGGAAAAATCCGTGAGAAATCTACACTGCTGCTCGTGATGATCGGTGGTGCTATGCTTGCTTTCATACTTGGCGACCTTTTCACATCCAGCAACTATTGGGTGAATGGTTCACAGACCGAGATTGGTGAAGTGGCCGGTGAGGCCATCGAAGGTCGCGAATTTGAATCGAAAGTTCAATTGGCCATCGACAATTACAAAACACAAAGTGGACAGACAAGCGTATCTGCTGCAACTACTGATCAATTGCGCGAACAGACCTGGAATCAGCTTTTGCGGGACATCGTCATGAATCGCGAAATGGATGAACTGGGTGTGATGGTGACCGCAGATGAGATTTTTGACATGGTTCAAGGAGCCAATCCACATCCTCAGGTTGTTCAAGCATTTACGGACCCTAAAACAGGCCAATTTGACAATGCACAAGTTTTTGCATTCATCAAACGGCTAGAAGAAGATGCCGATTTAAAGACACGTTGGATTCAATTCGAACAGGACCTTGCCAAAATCCGTAGAAATGAAAAGTATTTCAACCTGATCAAGAAGGGGCTTTACACAACCACATACGAGGCGCAAAACGATCATTTAGCAAAGAATCAACCAGCAACAATACGTATGGTGATGAAGCGATATGATTCAGTCACTGACTCAACAATCGAGGTTTCTGATTCAGAGATCAAAAAATATTACAACGACCATCTGAAAAAATATGAACAGGAGCCTTCCCGAGATATTGAATTTGTGGCCTTCACAGTGGCTCCTTCAAAAGAGGATTTTGACAAGGTTCAGCAATGGGCAGATCGCGCCAAAGGTGAATTTGAGGCCGCTGAAAACGATACACTCTTCGTAAACCGCGAGTCGGATATCAGATTCAATGCGCTGTGGAGTACCAAAGGCTCACTTCCGCTTACGATCGATTCTATTATGTTCAGTGCTCCAAAAGGATATGTGTATGGGCCATATCGTGAGGGCTCAGCCCTTAAATTGGCGAAGTTGGTCGGAATCAAATCTTCTCCCGATTCTGTCAGCGCGCGGCATATACTTATCACTCCAAATTCATACGGAGGCGATGCTGGTGCAAAATCGGTTGCTGACAGCTTATTTGCTTTAATTAAAAGTAAAAAGGGCGATTTTGCCGCACTTGCCTTGACCAAATCTGAAGATCCGGGATCCGGTTCTAAAGGAGGCGATCTTGGCTGGTTCAAGGAAGGACAAATGGTGCCAACATTCAACGATGCATGTTTCAATGGTAAGAAAGGTGATATCACATTGGTAAAGTCTCAATTCGGCTACCACATTATTGAAGTACTGGATCAGAAAGGCAAATCAGAGAAACGAGCCGTAGCCATTGTTCAACGCAACGTGGAAGCAGGAAGCAAAACATATCAGGTGACATACGGTCAAGCTGATGATTTTGCCCGAGGCGTAAAATCAGTTGAGACCTTTGATGCTTTGGTTGCTGAGAAAGGACTTGACAAACGTCTGGCTCCGAACCTGAAAGCCAATGACCGTACAATAGCCGGTCTTGAATCACCACGCGAAGTCATCCGTTGGGCATTTGAGGCTGAAAAAGGCGAAATCAGCAAAGTGTTTGAGATAGGTAACACATTCGTGGTAGCAATTTTGACCGCTGTTCGTGATGATGAACATACTCCTATTGAAGATATTCGTGAGGAGCTTGAGGCTGAAGTGCGTAAAGAGAAAAAGGCTGAGAAGTTCATTCAGGAATTTGCCGCAGCTAAAGCCACGGACATTCAAGCATTGGCAGACCAACAGAGTTTACCCGTTGAGATCAAAGAAAATGTTCTTTTTGCATCTTCAGCTATTCCTGGTCTTGGCCGCGAACCTGAAGTTATCGGCACTTCCTCTGTGTTGGCACCTGGCAAATTGTCCGCGCCAATAAAGGGGCAACAAGGTGTTTTTGTCATCGTAGTAGATAGTCGAGGCTCGGCTCCTGCATTAGAAAATGCTGTGATGTCTGCAAGTTCTCTCAATGCTAATTTTGCTGGCCGGGTTGACTATGAGGTATTTGAGGCGTTGAAGAAAAAAGCGGATGTAAAGGACAACCGTGCTAAATTCTATTAAGGAGTACAGTTGATTAAATAAAGGCCCGATTCCATTGGAATCGGGCCTTTATTATTTTTACTCAGGAGTGGAGTCTGTCCACTTATGGATCATCCGTTCCAATTCACGCGATATGACCGGTTTCACCAAAAGGTCATCCATGGGCACAGTGAGGTTGCCTTGCTCATCGCGCTCAAGTATGTTGCCACTCAATCCAATGATAGGAGGCGCAGGCAAGCCCTTGTCACGAATACGTTGCGTGGCTTCGATCCCATCCATTACAGGCATCTGAATGTCCATGAAGATGAGGTCATATCCACCACGGTCGTAGGCCGCAATCGCCTCTTCTCCATTCGATGCCAAAGTAACCGAGCATCCCATTTTGCGAAGCATGGCTCTGAATGCCTGCTGATTTATGAGATTATCCTCTACAAGTAATATTGATTTGCCCACTTCCCTTGCCTCGACCAGGCTATCGGGTGCTTGATTCAGTGCGGATGTTCCTAACTTGTTATGTGATATAGGCAATTGAAACCAGAACATACTTCCCTTGCCCAACTGACTTTCCACACCGACAGAACCGCCAAGAATAGTGGCCAACTTGCGAGTGATTGAAAGACCAAGACCGGTACCTTCCATATTTTGAGCTGTGGTATGCTGCAGTTGCGAAAAGTCTTTGAACAGTTTGTGAAGTTCTTCTTCTGGAATTCCTACTCCAGTATCGTGGATTTCAAACCTAAGGCCTTCCTCATATTGAAGAACCACGACTCTAACATCACCTGCATCAGTAAACTTAATGGCATTTCTAGTAAGATTGGATAGTATCTGTGTAATTCTTCTTCGATCGGAGAACATATTCACATCTCCTGCACGGTTATCCACTCTCAATGAAATTCCCTTAGCAGAAGCTTCTGACGAATACCTCTCTTGAATCTGTTTGAGCAATTGATCCAATGCGAACGATTCCTCATTTAGTGTGATCTTACCAGCTTCTAATTCCGAAAGATGGAGTACATCATTCACAATAGACCGCAGGTCGGAAGAGGCTTTGAAGATATTCTCCATGCGCTGCCGCTGATCTGGAGTCAATTGAGAACCCAGCAACAGTTCGGTCATCCCCAAGATTCCAGTGAGCGGTGTTCTTATCTCATGGCTCATGCTGGCAAGAAAATCGGAACGAAAACGCAAGGAGCGCTCAGCCACATCCTTTTCTTGCATCAGTATTTGATTGGTGCGCTGGGCAGTAAGATCAATAACGGTGCCTAGATATCCATTGTATTCCTTTTGGTTGTTATAAAGTGGCAAGGCCTGTTCGAGCACATTGGTAATCTTGCCTTGCTTATCAACAACACGATATTCAAGCTCAAAGGGTTGAAAATCCATTGAAGCCTTTGACCACGTTTCGGAAACACTATTCACATCATCGGGATGAATCTGATGTTTCCATTCACCTGAGATCAATTCCGTGACAGAAGCTTTAACAATGTTCTGAAGGCTCTCATTCACATAGGTGGTGTTGCCATTCGCATCGGTCTGATAGATACCTACTGGCATAATCGCGGCCAACTTCCTGAACTTCGCCTCGTTCTCACGCAAGGCCTCCTCGGCCTTTTTCCTATCCGTGATGTCAATAGACCACAATGCAACTCTGTCCACAACTCCATGGCTGTTGCGGATAGGGTTTATATGCCGTTCGAACCAATACTCCTTTCCATTTTTTGAGAAGTGCTTCTCAACCTGAACCCGTTTCCCTTCAAAAGCTCGAGCGGTCTCCGCAAGAAACTGTGGCATGCGTTCGGGCGGAGTAACTACAGAGACATTGTCTCCAATAGACAGCTCGCGGCCATACTGCTCCTTGACGATCGCCTTGGCTGGTTCATTGAATGCTATGATATTCAACTCATGATCCAGCAGATAGAACGTCTGAGAACTACTGTTGAAAACCGACCGTAGATTCTCTTCAGACATGCGCACCTCACGTTCGGCATTCTTCTTATCAGTGATATCAAAGGCCCAAATGGAGACCATACTGGCCTCACCATGCGCATTCACTGGACAGAATCGGATCTCAACAGTCTGCTGGTTCGGATTCATCCGTTCGAACTCCACCGAAATGGTCCCTCCTGCCCTGGCCATTTTCAAGCCCCCAAGAAAACGTTCCTTCCAAGATGGCTCCAAACAATCCAAGATACGCTTGCCCTCAACAGTTGAAGCACCTTTGCCTGAAGCCAAAAGAGCCGATGCCACCCGATTGCAGCTCACCACATTGTCGCCTTCGTCCAATAGCGCAAATGCCTGAGATTCATTGTTATCAATAGCCCGAACAATATTTTCGCGATACCGAGCTTCCTTCTCTTCACGTTTGCGCTGAGATATGTTCTGATACGAATAGATAACCCCCGAAACAGTACCATCTGAAGTGTTGAGTGGAGAAAACGTCCCTTCCATCCAAACTTCATAAGCACCTTCTTGTCCTACTCTCCGCTCTATGCTTACACGCCTTCCCTTAAGTGCCAGTTCAAAATTGCGGATGAAACGCAAATTGCTGTCACGATCAACATAATCCCAGTAGGTGTAACCCGATTTCAACTCTTCGCCATAAAAACGTGTCATGGTTGCGGCCGCCCGCGAATTGAACCATAAGATACGATATTGAGCATCCATCACGAGAATACTCCGCTCTGAATGCTCAAGAATAGAGAGCATCTCAGCACTGGCTGCGAAGGGTTTGTGATTGGAAGACTTTGACACGTCTGACATTTTCCGAAATGGAACATGCCGTTTACGCATATGACGTCCAAGGGTTCAGTTATTCGACCAATAGGACATTCAGGTCGCTGAACATCGCCAAGTAGTCTCGACCTCAAAAATCACGCACTTTTCTTATCTGCTTACGCAAGGTCTGCTTGAGATGGAGTTTGAGCAACGAACCCATGTTCTTACAGTTCAGGAAATCATCGTTGTGGTGATGAGAAGCAAGGTCCCTGGCAAGGCTGGTGGTCTTCTCGAGAGATGAAATGCTATCCTGCTCCATGCAGTCGAGCAGGTCTTTCACGCGGTAGCGGCTGCGGATGAGCCTGCGCGCAATAAGCGACCGTTCCTCATTCTCATACTGCTCAACGGTTTCGGCATTGATGAGGTCCATGCCCATTTTGACCAGCGGAAGATTCTCCTTGAAGAACTGGGGAAGATAGACCCTTCTACGGCCCTCATAGCTCTGCTGGTCGAAGTCGATGGCGCGGATGCGGTACTGAACATCATCAAAATCGGGGGTAACGGCCACCACATAGTTGTAGCTGCGCATATCACCTAGAAGGCGCACATGACACCGCTCGTTGAACTTGACAAACTCCTTGGCGAGGCGCACGCGGTTCACTTGGGTGGTGTCGAGCATCCGGTCTATGAACACATCGCCCGGGATGCCCGCTATGTGCTCCTCGATGAGGGTTGCACCGTCCACAAAATAGCTGATGCGGTTGGGCGAGAGCAGGTGTTCCAATTCCAGCCCGTAGATGCGCGATGCATCGGCCGTCTTGATGTAGAAATAGTCGTAGTTGTCGTTGAACCGGTTGATGATGCGCACCCGGAACGGATTGGAATTGCCGAAGGCGCAGTAGTCTATCCGGCCCACGTCCAAATGTTTGGATGAGCTGAAATCGCCCTCGTTGCGCAGCAGCACATAGATGAACGTAAGGGCGCGGTTCAGTTCCCTGGTGCGCTCGGGGGTGTAGAACACGGTCTCCCACAGCGTGTCCTTGCCGGTCTTGTCGAGCAGCGGAACGGCCATGCTGTGCTGCAGCAGGTCGGTGTAGTCCAGCCCCAG
>JBFYQB010000098.1:0-4927 GCA_041302955.1 Flavobacteriales bacterium | reverse complement strand
GCCCATCCACATAGCGATTGAACATGCAGAATGCGGCTGCAATGAGCACCGTGTCGTGTATCTCCTCATCATTGGCACCGATGGCCTTGGCTGCATTGACGTCTTCGAGGTTGACATGCTTACCGCCTTGCTGCACTTTTCCCGCAATGCGGAGCAGCGACTTCATCTTGTCTGATATGTCTGCGGTCTCAAAATCGGTGATGACACAATCGAGGGTCCTGCCACCATCATTCAAATGCGCGTTAGCAGCCGCAGCATGAGATAGATGACAGAACTCACACTGGTTGAGATATGAAACGTAAGATGCGATGAGCTCCCGCTCGCCACTTGTTAACGGAGACGATTCGATCAACAGTGCATTGGCAAGGTTGGACAATGCATTGCCTGTAGTGTTCTTGTAGAACAACAGCTCTACGATGCCGGGCTGGTCCACTCCAGTAGTTATGTACGCCATGTCAGTGTTTTTAGGGGTTGAAGAAAACGCACAACAACGACCACAGTGTGCATGGTGTCGGTATTGCACCCACCAAACGTAATGAATTATTCTTTTGAAACTGGCATGACCATAGCTGGATGCTGCTGAAACTGAACTGTATCCCGCGTTATCCGATCACTCTTGGAGCACATTATCTGCTCATGATGGCCGCATTGAGCGCATCGATGCTCGATTCTTGGGCAAATAGGCTGTTCATCTTGAAATAGCTGCCTTTGTCCAGTGCATACGGGTAGGCAAAGATGGCCAGGTCGAGGCGTGCCTGTTCGGTGTCGTAAAGCGATGCAATGCGTTTTATCTGTTCGGTGGTCAGGCAGTTGGTGCTCACGATCTGCTTGCCCGATAGCAATCGGCCCTCGTCTGTGCTGCGTATGCGTATGCTCTGCAAGGCATCCTCAAAATCCTGATTGCCCAAAATGGTACCTGTACAAGGCAAGGCAGTGGCCGTTGTGGCAGATGCAGGTTGCACTACGGTGGTAGTAGTCGTGGTCTCTTCCACCACAGGTTGGCCAGCGCCCGTGGCGATATTGACGCGGCCGCCCAGCCCACCGAAACTCATGCTCACCCCCTCAGTGGTGCCACCTTCCACGATGCGCGTGGTGGTGGTCTGGCGCACTTCGCCTGCGGGCGCACCGCCCACTACCACCACCGTGGGGCTGTTGTCCTCCTCTATGTAGCGCGGGTAGAGGCTCTGCGATTTCCAACCTATCTTCATATCGCCCTTGCGGTTGTGTTCCACTACGAAGGTCACATCCACCCTGTTGCCATTGGCATCGGTAAGTTGCAGCAGTTTGCGCTCGGCAGGGGCCAGTGAAGGGTCTTCAAACTCTGCTCTGCATGAGTAATATGGTTGGGTGAGGTTGATGAGCCGCACCTCGGTCTGTGGCACATCGTTCATCTTCTGCCCGTTGAGGTAGATGGTGAACGGATAGCCCTCCTTACTGTAAAAAGTGGCGTGGGATACCTGCTGCGCAAAGGCACTGCAAGCGATAAGCATGGAAACGACAACGTAGAGGATGCGCATGAGCTTGATAGTTGCCACAAAGGTGTGCGAAACTTCTTTGTGGGCTACTGGCATCAGGCCTCTGGCTGTAACCTGCAGGTTGCTGGTCTTTGAGAACTATTAGTATGTCAGGCACTAGGCGCTACATTTGGCCGACCCTTGCATCTGACCCTCAACCCGTTGCCACAAATGCAGCCTACCCAGTTTTTTACCGGTATATTCCTGATACTCACGTTGACGATGTTCGGTGGGCAATGCGTTGCGCAGAGCAGTATCATGGCCGATAATGAGGCGTATCGTGCCCAGCTGAATGCGGAATATGCCGATACGCTCACCTCACCGCTCACCCCGAGCGAAGTGGCCGAATTCAAGGGGCTGCCGTTCTTTCCTATCGATACGACTTATGCGGTGATGGCAAAGTTGGTGCGGGCCAAACGCCCCAAGACCATCGATATGCCTACCACCCAAGGCACCACCCGCAAGTATGACATCTACGGAACGGTGCATTTTCAATTGCACGGGCACGACCATAAGCTCATGGTGTATCAGAGCCATCAATTGCGCGCCATGCCCCAATACAAGCGCCATCTGCTCTTGGCTTTCCGTGACCTCACATCGGGCAATGCCACCTATGGCGGTGGGCGCTTCATGGACATCGAGATTCCCGAGGGCGACAGCATGCTCATTGATCTCAATAAGGCTTACAACCCCTATTGCGCCTACAGCACCCGCTATGCCTGCCCCATCACGCCCGATGACAATTTTCTGGACATCGAGGTGAAGGCAGGGGTGAGGATGGAGTGAGGGTGCGAGTTCATGGTCTATGGACCTATCGCAACCGGTTTCTCAGAAATTGAGGGTGACGCCCACACCGCCAGAGCGGGTCATGCCCATGGAATAGTAATGGGCGGGGCGGGCGGAGGAACTGGTGTAGCTCTTGTCGCCATTCTTCTCATTGATCTGCTTGCTCTTGATGGGGGCATATACGATAGAGAAGATATGCGCTATACTGCCCAATGACAGTAGTGCAACGCCAGAACCGATCAGGGCATCGCGCTCTGTTGTGTTCTCTTCAACGCTATACCAGCCCACATAGTTTATCTCGGCAGAGGTGCCCAAGCCGACAATTTATCGCTTCGCGACCGAGGTGAATTCCGGTTCGCTAACTGGTTTTCTTGACCTGCTCGTTACCTGTTCGTAGGTCGTATCGTAATCTTCCCGAACAGTGCCGAATAAACGGTCCCAAAAAAGGGTGTAGAGCCCGTAATTCCCGTTGAATTTGTGATGGTGAAGGTTATGTGCTGTGGAGGTGTTCATCCACTTTCCGAATCCACTTTTATGAAACCCCTTCGGCAATATCTCGAATCCTAAATGTCCATAGACGTTAAAAGCGATCTGGAACAGAAAGAAAAAGATGATGGCTGAGACATGAACGGGCAGCGTAAAGGCTATGATCGGCAGAATTGCCGATTCCAGAACAGTTTCAAGTGGATGAAAGGCATAAGCTGTCCACGGAGAAGGATTGGTGGACCGATGATGAATGAGATGGACGTGCTTGAACAACCACGGATGATGCATTGCCCTGTGAATAAAGTAGAACCACGTATCGTGCAGAAAGAACATCCAGAAAAAGGTGAGAACATAATACGCGATGCCGTATTTGTTGATGTCCTTGTACACATTATGGTATTCTGAGCCCGCTTTGAACGTGAGGAGAATAATCACCGCTCCTATGAAGGTGGTCAGCGTTGAATAGAGAAAATCCCGCCTATAGTCCTTAAAGGCAGGCATCTTCTGCTGTATCTTTCTGTACCACAGCGGTTTTTGTAAAACCACATAAAACAGGAAGAATGTGCCGCTGGCAAAGATCAGATAGTCTTTGGCGATACGCCATACCTCGAATAGGAACTTCTCAAAAAACAGAATGTCCATTGCTCATCAACTTAATAGTGCAGGCAAAGGTGGCAGTCCCGTTCAGTAATAAACTTGACCCCCGTCAAAAAATGCTTACGATTACAATTTACCCGCTCTTACACGGCTCAAAGTCTCCAAAGCCATGTCGAGGTAAGAGGCAATGTGTGTAAGCGGAACCCGGTTGATGACCTCGGGCTGCATCTTACGCAGTTTTTCATAGCGCTCTCTTGATGAACCGGTCCGAAGAAGATTCAACTGCTGATTGCCCTTAAAAAGATATTCGACCAGCAACTTGGCAATCCCTGCCTGAAACCTTGGATACTCCGCCATGAATTTGTTGAAATCCTCTCTGCTCGACCAGACCAATTCTACCGGTTCTAGCGCAATGATCGATATTCCAGATGGCACCTGCTCTACAAAACTGCCGTAGGGCACAACCGGTTCGTTCTCAAAACCGAAATTGGTGGTGTGTTCCTTGCCGTCTTCCGAAACATAGAAGAACCTGACGGCCCCGGTTATGAGAAAGCAGACCATGTTGGGTGTCGCTCCTTGCCTGTAGATGAGGTCGCCCTTCTGATAAGAGGCAAAACGGAGCAATCCTTGAAGCGCCTGCTGCTCCTCTTCCGTCACCTTATCCACGTACGTTGAAATATACGCGTTAAGGTGTTCTATGGTCCTTCTTTTACTCTCATCTCCGTCTTTCATGCACGTTGAATTGAATCCCACCTTATTGTTTCCCCTGAACGGCAAGATGTACTAAAGTTGCTTACACTCCGCCCGCTCAAGTGTTTCGATACGCTCGTTAAAGAGCTCAGTACAAATTCTTCAATGGAATAGGACATGTGAAGTCTGTGACTTCGCATAACAACTCTCCTTCCGTTTTTCTCCGATCTAATCTGCGCACAGATCAATGTGGCGCTCATGAAATCGTCTCTGTCACTCGCGCGGACGTCTCTGTCACCTGCGCGGATCAATGTGGCGACCGTAGAATCGTTGCTTACATCTACGCAAACGAATGTTGCGCCCGTGAAATCGTTACTTACACCTGCGAAAATGAATGTTGCGGCCGTAGAATCGTTGCTTACACCTGCGAAAATGAATGTTGCGTCCGTAAAATCGTTGCTTACACCCGCGGAAACGAATGTTGCGCCCTTAGAATCGTTGCTTACACCTGCGCAAACGAATGTTGCGTCCGCAGAATCGTTGCTTACACCTACGCAAACGAATGTTGCGTCCGCAGAATCGTTGCTTACACCTACGCAAATGAATGTTGCGTCCGTAAAATCGTTGCTTACACCTGCGCAAATGAATGTTGCGTCCATGAAATCGTTGCTTACACCTGCGTAAACGAATGTTGCGTCTCTGCAAACGTCTCTTACGATCCCGCGGTCGTACATCGTCCCTCGTCCCACGCCCTGCCATTTGGCCGAGAGGTAGAATGCGTTACTGAGCTCTAAGGTGTCATCACCATGCAGCCAGCTCCCTCAAGGGATCACGAAGTTCATACTGGCAGATGC
>JBFYQB010000097.1:0-4890 GCA_041302955.1 Flavobacteriales bacterium | reverse complement strand
TGCCAATATTGAATTTCCTACTTCCAATATTGGTGTTGATGGACCGTGACGCAAAGCGCAGCTTCAATATGATCACTATTGCTGGTGTCCTTATAGTGTTCGGACATTGGCTGGATGTTTTCCAAATGGTCATGCCAGGATCGGTAAAGGACGAGTGGGGTATCGGTCCATTGGAGTTGGGCATGTTCCTTGGGTTTCTCGGTGCATTCCTTTATTCGACACACACAGCGTTGAGCAGAGCATCACTTGTGGCCAAGAACCATCCGTTCTTGGACGAAGCAGCTCATCACCACGTTTAATTCGTAGCGTAAGCATACAACAGACAAGAACTGAGAAATGGTCAATCTGCTCATAGCAATCGTATTAATCCTTGCCGTCATTGTTCTGGCGCGTGTTATTCGTGTGTTCGAACTTGGAGCGACATTACGGGGCGAGGATCCTTCAGCCGTTAATGAAAACGACAATAGAACTCAAGCTACACTTTTGGTTTTCGGTGGGTTAGGCTTCATGGCCTATGTGTTCTACATGATTTTTTGGGGACCGGAGACTCTTCCAATATCAGCTTCTGAGCATGGTGTGAAGACTGACTTTCTGTTGAGCCTCTCATGGATGATCATACTTCCAGTATTCTTCCTTACGCACATACTGCTCATATATTTTGCCTACAAATACTTCCACAGAAGTAATCGTAAGTCAGATTTCTTCGCTCACAGCACCAAACTGGAGGCTATTTGGACCATCATTCCAACAATAGTTCTTTCTTCACTTATCATTTATGGTATCGGTACCTGGAATGAAATAACCGGTCCTGCACCTGAGGAGGCAATAGTGATTGAACTATATGCTAAACAGTTTGACTGGACAGCGCGATATGCCGGAGCAGATAACAAACTTGGTGCATCAGGTTACAGACTTATCGAAGGTTCAAACACACTTGGTGTGAATATGAGTGATGATGCAGCACAGGATGATAAGATAGTTCGTGGCGAATTCCATATTCCTGTGGGTAAGCCCGTTCTATTCAAATTCCATAGCCGTGATGTGCTGCACAGCGCATACATGCCTCACTTCCGCGCTCAAATGAATTGCGTTCCGGGTATGACGACTCAATTTCACTTTGTTCCTACCATTACCTCTGTGGAAATGAAGGCGGAAACAGGGAATCCAGATTTTGAGTATCTACTGCTTTGCAACAAGATCTGCGGTGGTGCCCACTACAATATGCAGATGAACATTATTGTTGAATCTGAAGCTGATTTCAATGCTTGGCTGGCTGGACAAAAGACCATAGCCGAACAGAATCAGCCAGAACCAGCCGCTTTAGATTCCACCCAGAGCGTAGAGACGGCCATCCTTGATTCGGCCATCGTTTCTGAACCTACTATTTGAGATTTCATAACTTACTGTTGCCCTTACTGTTAGAGCGCTAAAGAATAACAAGATGTCAGATCACGCAGAACACGCAGAACACGCGCATCACGCACATCACGGCAAACCTGATTTCTGGACACATTATGTGTTCTCTCAGGATCACAAGATGATTTCCAAGCAATTCCTTATTACCGCGATGGTAATGGGTGTTGTTGCCATGATGATGTCCATATTCTTCCGTCTTCAATTGGGATGGCCTGGAGAATCATTTGGCATTCTTGAAACCTTCTTAGGTAAATGGGCACCTGATGGTGTGTTGGATCCCAACATGTATCTGGCCTTGGTCACGATACATGGAACTATCATGGTGTTCATGGTATTGACCGGTGGTCTGAGTGGCACGTTTGCCAATTTGCTTATTCCATTGCAGATCGGTGCGCGTGACATGGCATCTGGCTTCCTGAATATGCTTTCCTTCTGGTTTTTCGCAGCGTCTTCTCTGATAATGCTGGGTTCTTTGTTTGTGGAAACAGGACCTGCAGCGGCTGGATGGACCATCTACCCACCATTGAGCGCATTGCCTCAGGCCATTCCTGGTTCAGGACTGGGCATGACGCTTTGGTTGGTAAGTATGACTCTTTTCATCGTTTCATCCTTGCTGGGAGGTATCAACTACATCGTTACCATAATCAACCTTAGAACAAAAGGTATGAGCATGGACCGTATGCCTCTTACTACTTGGGCGCTGTTCATCACAGCGATACTTGGTCTTCTTTCGTTCCCGGTGCTGCTATCCGCTGCGTTGCTGTTGGTATTTGACCGCAGCTTCGGTACGAGCTTCTATCTAAGCGACATATTCATCAGTGGACAGGCACTGGAGCATACAGGAGGTAGCCCGATACTATTCCAACACTTATTCTGGTTTCTTGGTCACCCAGAGGTGTACATCGTGCTTTTGCCGGCTCTTGGAATCACTTCAGAGATCGTAGCGACAAACTCTCGCAAGCCCATCTTCGGATACAAGGCGATGGTCGGTTCTATGCTTGCCATTGCATTCCTTTCCTTTATCGTTTGGGGACACCACATGTTCATCACGGGGATGAATCCATTCCTTGGATCGGTGTTCACATTCACCACGCTTTTGGTTGCTATCCCATCAGCAGTGAAGGTGTTCAACTACCTAACTACACTTTGGAAGGGCAATATCGTTTATACCCCTGCCATGTTGTTTGCAGTTGGTCTGGTCAGCACGTTCATCACGGGCGGTCTTACAGGCATCATCCTAGGTGACTCGGCTTTGGATATAAATATTCATGACACGTACTTCGTGGTTGCTCACTTCCATATTGTGATGGGTGCGTCTGCCATCTTCGGAATGTTCGCGGGAGTTTATCATTGGTTCCCAAAGATGTACGGCAAAATGATGAACAAGAATTTGGGCTATGCTCACTTCTGGCTCACTATTGTCGGTGTTTATGGCGTATTCTTCCCGATGCACTTCCTTGGATTGGCAGGCATACCACGCAGATACTATAGCAACACTGCGTTTCCGATATTTGATGGCCTACAGGATATCAATGAGATGATCAGCATCTTCGCCATTCTGGGTGCTGCAGCTCAGGTGATATTCTTCTTCAATTTCTTCTACAGTATCTATCGTGGACCACGTGCATCACAGAATCCATGGAGCTCAAATGCTTTGGAATGGACCACTCCGGTAGACCCTATTCATGGCAACTGGCCTGGTGCCATACCAACTGTATACCGTTGGGCATATGACTACAGTCGCCCGGACAAGGACGTGGACTTCATTCCTCAGGATGTTCCCCCAACGGCTGACGAAAAGGAGATTCATTGACCTCTCTTCAATAATGTAACCCGAAAATGTCCTTGAGGAATCAGGGACATTTTTTTTTGAATGAAACAGCTGTTCACATCTCTTCTGCTCTTCTCATTTCTATGTGCAGTACAAGCACAGGAAAAGGAAAAGAAGATTCGATGGATGGGCAAGTTTGAGGGGCGCAATGCTTTTGTTAGAACGCATCATGCGCTATTCCTCGGTGTGCGGGCAGGGGTGGAACTAAAATTTCCCATTCGATTAGGTGTTGGCTATTATTGGATGCAATCACACTTTGACTCCAACCTCTATGACGGTCGTGAATATCCCGATGCAGGTAAAACCGCGCAACCGCGTATGCGCTATGCCATAGCCTATGCGGAGTATACCTTCTGGCAGGAGGACGACTGGTCGCTAAGCGTACCGGTGCAAATGGGTTTTGGGGAAACCTTCTATGCTACTGATCTAGACAAGCATGTGGCCAACGATTTCGTGATGCCATTAGAAGCGGGAATAGATGTTGGCTATATGTTCGTGCGATGGGCAGGGATTGGTGTGGGTCTTGGCTATCGCGTTATGCTCATTGACAATGCCAAGGTCAAAGAGAACTTCAGCTCTCCATACTATCAGGTGAGGCTGAATCTTGTATTCAGTGAGGTGCTGAAAAAACGCTTGAAACTGAAATCCAAAAAATAATTGACCCACCTGCAGGTAGACAAGGACATCTTACTTTAGAGATTGATTTAAGTAGATAAGGCCTTGTTGAGGGGCAGAAGCACAGTGAAATGCGTACCCTTGTTCACCATGCTTGTCATCTGAATGGATCCCTTATGAAGGTCGACAATACGCGAAACGAGCGATAGGCCTATGCCATGCCCATCTCGCTTCCGACTACCTTCGGCTCGAAAGAAGGGCTCGAAAATGTGGTGTCTGTCCTCCTCGGCAATGCCAATACCCTGATCTGCAAAAATCAGTCGACCGTACCCTTCTTCGACACCTACTTTCACCATCACGTGATGATCCTCGGAGTATTTACAGCCATTATCCATCAGGTTGAGAACCATTGTTCTCAGCAACACATCACTACCATTTACTGTGAGTGACTCAGGGTCAGGGAGTGAGACATCGAAATCGACATCAACAACATATTCAGGATGGGCACGGCAAAGATCTGCTCGAGCTTCCCAGAGTATCTCGTCAAGGCGAACAGGTTTGAAACTGGCTTCTGGTGCATCTGTACCTGCATGAGCCAATAATAACAGGCGATTGGCCAGCAGGTTAAGATTATGGATGTCGTTGAGGACAGAAGATACTGCAGAACGATACTGCTCGGTGGTACGTTCCTTCATCTGCAGCACTTCCAGCTGACCAGAAATAGCCGTAAGCGGTGTGCGCATCTCATGGCTTGCATTGGCAATGAAATTGCGCTGCACTTTGAAAGCCGCTTCCAGACGCACTAGCATGGCATTGAAAGCAATGGCCAATTGGGCCAGCTCATCCTGCCCATTGCCTTCATTGGCTCGCACATCAAGGTTGCTTACTGAGATGCCGGTAATCTCACTCACCAATTGCTTTATAGGGTTCAGTGCGCGCTCTGCATAGATACGTCCGGCTATGAAGAAGGACAGCATGCCCAGCACCATCACAGATAGCAACACCTGCAACAGATTGCTCAGCTTACT
>JBFYQB010000096.1:0-3286 GCA_041302955.1 Flavobacteriales bacterium | reverse complement strand
GTCCTGACGCGGGCATCGGCAAGATCGCCCCGCGCATGATGAGCGACCTGCTCTACGATGACATTGTGTTCTTGGACGATATGCGCAAGGAATACAACCAGTACCTGCAAGTGTTGCTCTGGTTTCTCGACCCGGAAGTGGTCCGTAATCGCGACCCGAAGGATGCGGATTTCTTCAAGCCCACGAAAGACGGCTACCTGAAGTCGGACAAGGTCTTGGATGCCGAGCGATTACTGATGAAAGTGTTGGAGAACGGACTTTCGAAGCAGCTTCTGGTCAGCGCAGTGTGCGCTATGGAAAAGTGCGACTTCGAGACGCAGATGTTGCTCATGAAGATGTCACCATCGGAGTTGACGCGTACACTTATTTCCGGTGTGTGGATATATGAGGGCGAGGAGGATTATCTCTTCGCGCCCATCCCCAATTTCATCTTCACCCGCGACATCGGCATTGTGATAAATGACCATATGCTGCTGATAAAAGCGGCTGAAAAAGGCCGTACCCGCGAGGCATTGCTCATCAAGTACATTGCTTATTTCGTGCTTTTTGGAGAAGATGCCGATTGGGACAACTACAAGTTTTCTGACCGGGTCATCGAACTGGAGGACAACGAGTACTACTTCCTTAATGACTCTTTGGGCAAGGAGCGTCAAGGTGTGAGCATTGAAGGTGGCGATGTGATGATGGTGAGTCCAAGGCATCTGTTGGTGGGGCTAAGTGCGCGTACAACCCAGAACGCCATTCACCAACTCATCACCGTCCTATTTAATAAAGGTATTGTGGACAAGGTGAGCGTGGTGAACATCCCTGCTGAGCGGGCATACATGCACATCGACACCATTTTCACCCAGATAAGAAGGGATATGTGGGTGATGTATGCGCCATTCACCCGTGAAGCCATCGCACTTTCTAAGGAAGAAATTGATTTTCGTAGGATGCTGGATGATGAGATGGAAACTCCCGAAGAGCAGGTGTATGTGACGCAATTCATCCGAAAGCCGAACAAGGACGGTTTCAAGGTACAGAAGAAGGAACTGGATTATTTGGACGACCTCTTGGTGCAGGTGAGCAAGGAAGATTTTGGTTGTGATAAGGTGGAAATTGTCCCTAACGCCAACGGTAAGTTTCCATTTACGGAGCGTGAACAGTGGACTGACTCGTGCAATTTTCTTGCACTGCGCGAAGGCGTGATCATCGGGTATGACCGCAACGTGGAGACCAATGAGTCACTGCGGAAACGCGGCTTCAAACTCATCAAGGCTAAACATTTTCTTTCGGAATTGGAGAATGGCGCCAAGCTGGAAGATTTGATCACGGGCGATACGTTGATCCTGCTTCCATCCGCAGAATTGTCGCGTGCCCGTGGCGGAACGCATTGCATGAGCATGCCTTTGCTGCGCGAAGAAATCTGAATCGTTCCATGGCCCAGACCACTTCCAACATCCTGATGATCCGGCCGGTTGCGTTCAACTACAACGCACAGACGGCCAAGAACAATTACTACCAGACCGCTGCCGATGCATCGCAGGCAGACAGTATCCAATCCTTGGCGCTGGTCGAATTCAACACCTTCGTAGCAACGCTGGAGGAAGCCGGAGTGCATGTTCTGGTGGTGGACGATACGCCTATGCCGCCCACGCCCGACTCCATTTTTCCCAACAATTGGGTTTCGTTTCACGAGGATGGCAGCATCTTTCTCTATCCGATGTTTGCCCCCAACCGTAGGCAGGAAAGGCGCATGGATGTGCTGGATCAACTCCGATTGGCTGACTATCGCATCACTCAAATAGTCGATATGACCGACTCCGAGGAGGAAGGCCGCTACTTGGAAGGCACAGGCAGCCTCGTGCTCGACAGGGAGAACCGCATCGCCTACGCCTGCATTTCGGTGAGGACGCATGCCGACCTGTTGGCGCAGTGGGCCGCCCAGACTGGCTACCGCACGGTGACCTTCGATGCCATGCAGAATGTGAATGGCGAATTGCTGCCCATCTACCACACCAACGTGATGATGAGCGTGGGCACCGAGATCGCCATCGTATGTGCCGACAGCGTGAAAGATGCCGTCCAGCGCGAGGAATTGCTTTCAACCCTCAAAAAAACAGGCAAGCATATCGTCCTCATTTCCGAGGAACAGAAGCACGAGTATGCGGGTAACATGCTGGAAGTGAAGAATAAGGACGGCCAACCGCTCATGGTGATGAGTTCGCAGGCATATCATTCGCTCTCCGCGCAACAAGTAGCCGAAATAGAGGCCTTCTGTAGCATAGTTCATTCCGACATTCGCACCATCGAAACTTATGGTGGCGGCAGTGCCCGTTGCATGATGGCGGAGATATTCTTACCGAGTAAAAGCCAGGGGAAAATGGACGAGGGACAAGAGTCCTGACACATCGATTCTGAACACTAAACCTTAAACGCCTTTTTCACCAGACATTGGAGAACAACTACTACAACCTCATCGACCAGACCTTTGTCTTCCCACAGGAAGGATTTGAGGTGAAGGACAACAACCTGTTCTTCCACGGCATCGACCTTATGTCCATAGTGAAGCAGTATGGAACACCCCTCAAACTGACTTACTTGCCTGTCATCTCCGAACGGATCCGGAACGCCAAGAAGTTCTTTGCCAAGGCGATGAAAAAGGTGCACTACGAAGGCGATTACACCTATTGCTACTGCACAAAAAGCTCGCATTTCTCCTATGTGCTGAATGAAGCGTTGAAGAATGACATCCATCTGGAAACGTCATCCTCGTTCGACATTCACATCGTTCGGAATCTGTTTGAGAATGGCAAGATCACGAAGGACACCTACATCGTTCACAACGGTTACAAGCGTGAACTGTATGTGAAGTTGATCGCGGAACTGATCAATGATGGGTTCAATAGTCTGCCAGTGCTGGACAACATGACCGAGCTGGACAACTTCATCCCTTTGGTGAAGAAGAAATGCAACATCGGAATCCGTATCGCCACGGGCGAAGAGCCGCAGTCCAACTATTACACCGCTCGCTTGGGCATCCGCCATCGCGAGATCGTGGACTACTACACCAACGTCATCAAGAAACAGAAGCTCTTCAAGCTAAAGATGCTTCACTTCTTTATCGATAATGGCATTGAGGACAGCCTTTACTATTGGAACGAATTGCAGAAATGCTTGGCGGTCTATTGCGAGCTGCGCAAAAAGTGCCCTACGCTCGATTCGCTCAATATCGGTGGCGGTTTCCCTGTAAAGCATTCGCTGGCCGAGGAGTTCGACTACCAATATCTGGCCGATGAAATTG
>JBFYQB010000095.1:0-2536 GCA_041302955.1 Flavobacteriales bacterium | reverse complement strand
CTAAATAACGGACCATATCAGGTCCATGGTAGACCTCCTCTCTGAACCGTTTTCCATTTACGTAGGTGAAGCAAGTGGAACTATCTGCGGCACCAAAAATTACACACTCCAAACTGTCATTACTCAGATAATGGTAGCTGCTCACAATATTCAGCCCATTCTGATAGCGTTCAGCAACTGTTTGCAGCTGACCGCCTTCATAACGTTCAATGACGGTTTTACGCAATATGGTCTGTGCATCATACAGGTATTGCTCCACAATTGTATCTTTATTATAAACGAAATCAACGAAGCCAACGGGAGTTTCGTTTTCATATCTGTATTCACGGCATAAGAGGCCAAAAAGGGCGGCATCCTCGTCACAGGGGAGCAGTTCGTCAGCTCCACAGGATTGAATAACAAAACACCCGAACAGAATAGCGGTCACAGAGCGGAACTTTGCCAAGGCCGGCATGTTAGGCTTGTTCCACAAGATGTTTGGCATGAATTAGTGCAGCCTCGGTAGGTGAATCGTTGCTCAGCATCTTAGCTATCTCAACTACCCGCTCCTGATGGTCCAATGCGCGAATACGAGTAACAGTCCGCCTGTTCTCATCCTCCTTAAAAACAAAAAGGTGTTGATTCCCTTTAGCCGCTATTTGGGGAAGGTGGGTAATGCAGAGCACCTGCATAAATCTGCTCAGCTCTTTGATCTTATGCCCCATTTTATCCGCAACGTCACCCGAAACCCCAGTGTCAATCTCATCAAAAATAATGACGGGCAATTGTGCATTGCTTGCCATCTCGGCCTTGATCACAAGCATCAATCTTGATAGTTCACCTCCACTGGCCACTTTGCTGATATCATGCATCGGCTGACCTTTATTGGCAGAGAATAGCACTTGGATATTGTCTTGACCCAAAGCAGTCAACTCCGAACTATTGATCGAAAAATGCAGTGTTGCATCCGGCATTCCGAGCAGATGCAGTTCTTTCGTAAGTCTCTCGCCCATTCCTGCCGCAACTGTCGACCGGACAACACTCAATTCATTGGCCTTTATCATCATCTCGGCCTCAAGAACAACCATCTCCTTCCTCAGCGCCTCAAGTTCATCATCAGATTTATCGATGTTTGACAATCTATCAGCAATTTCGGCTTGAAATGCAAGCAGCTCTATCTCAGTATGCTTACGATGTTTGCTCAATAATCGATGGATGAGGTCTGACCGTTCCTGCAATCTTTCCAACTCATCCGGATTATCCTCCACTGCAGAAACACTATGTTCCATATCGTTGGCGATATCCTCAATATCGATAAGTGCACTTTGAATACGATGAGCCCAATCTTCTGCTTTGCTGTAATTACGGGAAAGACGCGCCACATCACTGGCCACTTGACGAAGCACATCAAGTACTGGCAAATCACCATTCGATAGCGTAGCAGTGACACTTGCCAAAGTAGTCCTGATTTCTTCTGCATGCTCCAGTTCAGCCAAACTTTGCTCAACGTTCGTCAACTCACCTTCGGTCAATTGAAGTTGCTCCAACTCCTCCAACTGAAATCGGAGATAATCCTCATCAGCACGTAGTTTGAGTGCCGAGTCCTCCATAAGTGAAAGCCGCTTCCTCTTCCGATGCCACTCTGCATGAACAACCGAATAAGCCTGAAATGACCTTCCGCCATCTGCACATGCATCTAAGAAGCGGGCACGAAAAGCCGTTTCCTTTAGAGTATGCACTTCATGCTGCGAATGCACATCCACCAGTCGCTCGGCAAGCTCTTTTAGTTGGGGCAGATTAACTGGCGTATCGTTTATGAATGCGCGGGATTTCCCTTGAGCATTGATCTCCCGTCTTAGTGTGGTATGGGCTTCGCGGTCAATGTCATTTTCATTGAAAAAATCATCAAGAGGAAATGCCGTTGTATCAAACTCGGCCTCAACGATGCATTTGGATTCCTCATCGTACAGAACTGATGAATCTGCGCGCTTGCCAAGTACAAGTGCTAATGCCCCTAAGAGAATTGATTTTCCAGCACCCGTCTCGCCAGTGACTATGGTAAGACCTGGGTGCAAATGCACCTCAAGCTCACTGATTATTGCATAATTGCGAATGTAAAGCCGTTGCAGCATCGACAATCACGCCTTTGTGATCTTCTGATATTTATTGGAATTGGATGGGTCCATCTCCATCAATAATTGTGATGCCTTGTTTTTCGTGTCGGGTAGACCTTGCGAGAATATATTCACGAACTCATCGGCCTTGGCCGTAAAAAACGACTGTAGCAAATAGGAATTAGGTTCACTCTGTCTGATTTTCTTCAGATCAGGAAGACTCTCGAAAATTGTCCGCCTTCCAGATTCAATATCTGCCTGCATCATATCGAGTCCTAAACGATGGTACCGATAAAGCACCTTTCTGAAGTTGTCAAATCGGGCATTCAGCAAATTCTCAACCAACCAATAACGATTCTTACTTCCATCTGCCGATTTCCAACCTCTCTCTGCTTCATTCTGTGCGTTGTTGACGATTTGAAAAGCTTTTTGAAAATACGGTT
>JBFYQB010000094.1:0-6668 GCA_041302955.1 Flavobacteriales bacterium | reverse complement strand
CGGGCGATGAGCAGCACCTGTACGATAAGGTGAAAGCGCTGCTGGTGAAATGATGAAAATTATGGGGCGAAGGACGTGGGGCAAGGGATGTGGCAACATACGTCCGTGCATGTTGATCAGTATTGCACTTCTGATATTCTCCACATTCTCGGTTAGTGCCCAAGAACAAGACACCACCGCTACGTCCAAAAAAGGAAAGGAAAAGGAGAAAGGCAAATGGGGCGAGATACATGGAAACGTACAATTTGATGCGCAGTATTACAACCCCGACTCTGCCATAGGAGCTTTACCAGTGCCTGAGAAGCTGTTGATGAACGGCTTTACCAACCTCATTTACACCAAGGGAAAGTTTGCTGTAGGTGTGCGCTATGAGAACTATCTCAATGCGCTGCAGGGCTTCGACCCGCGCTACAAGGGCCAAGGTATCACCTACCGGTATGCCAGTTTCGATGCCGATTTTCTCAGCATTACCGTGGGGCATTTCTACGACCAGTTCGGGTCGGGGATGATAATGAGGGCCTATGAAGAGCGCGGACTGGGGTTTGATAATGCGATTGATGGTGCACGGGTAAAGGCGCATGTACTGGGAGGCATTTATCTAAAAGCTGTTATTGGCAAACAACGTTCGTTCTTCGATACAGGAGAAGGCATTGTGCGTGGTTTTGATGGTGAAATAGCTATTAACGAGACCTTCAAGCCATTGGCAGATAAACCTCTAAGGGTTACGCTTGGCGGTAGTTTCGTCAGTAAGTATCAGGAGGACAATGACCCTGACTTTGAGCTTCCTGAGAACGTAGGGGCATGGGCCGTACGGGGCAATTTTCAGTACAAGAAATGGAATCTGAGTGGGGAGTATGCCTACAAGATAAATGACCCGCAGGCCACCAACACTTTGTTCCTAGATGGCGCACAACGCAAGAATTTCAATCCCGGAAGTGGACTGCTGGCAACGTTGGCCTATTCACAGAAAGGACTTGGAGTGGTGGTTAGTGCCAAGCGTATCGACAACATGGATTTTCGGTCGGACAGAGGAGCAACCGGCTTCAACCTGAACATCAACTACCTGCCGGCCTTGACACGGCAACACACCTATCAGTTGGCGGCCAGCCTCTATCCATACGCCACGCAGCCCAATGGCGAATGGGCTTATCAGGTGGACATCAACTATCGCATACCCAAAAAGACAGCGCTGGGGGGCAAGTATGGCATGAGCATAGGTTTCAACTATTCTGAGGTGCACGGCCTTGTGAATACCACCAATGCGGAAGGCAGCGGCTACACGAATAATTTCTTTGAGTGGGGCGACCTCTATTTCCGTGATATCAACGTGGAGGTGATCAAGAAGCTGTCACCCAAATTCAAGATTAACGTGCAATACCTGAACATTGCCTACAACAAGGATGTGGTGCAGGGATTGGCCGGCTATGGCACCATCTATAGCAACATTGGCATCATTGACCTGACCTACAATGTAAGTACGCGCCACGCGCTGCGTATGGAGGTGCAGGGTCTGTTCAACAAGGACAGGGCTGATGAAGGTGATTGGGCCATGGCGCTGTTAGAATACACATGGTCGCCACATCTGTTTGTAGCCACATCTGCACAATGGAATTATGGCAACAAGAACGAGGACAAGCGCCTGGTGTATCCGTCCATCTTCATCGGTTATATTCACAATGCTACGCGGGTGACATTGGGCTATGGTAGGCAGCGGGCGGGTATTCTCTGCGTTGGAGGTATATGCCGCAACATACCAGCTAGCAACGGTGTGTCGCTTTCGATAACCACAAGTTTTTGAGAAAGATGTTCAATTTACGAGGCACAGGGTCTATGCTTTTGGTCGGTATACTGCTGGTGATGGCAGGTTGCGATGTGTTGGAAGCGCCTTACTATGGATGCACCAACCCGGTTGCCGATAACTTTGACCCCAAGGCCACGCACGATGACGGCTCATGTGTGTTCGACCCATCGCTGTTCCGTGGATGCACTGATACGCTGGCGGTGAACTACGACCCTGCGGCCTTGGTGGACGACTGCCACTGTCGCTATGCCAACGTGCGCAAGGTGCTGTTGGAAGATTACACGGGCCACACATGCGGCAATTGTCCCCGTGCGGCCGAGGCCCTGAAAGCCTTGGAGTGCCAATGGGGAGACCGTGTGGTGCCGATGGCTGTGCATGTTGGGTTTTTTGCCATGACCCAGAACAATGCCAACGGAAGCTATGCCACCGATTTTCGCACGCCTGAAGGCAACGATTACAATACCACGTTTGGTAATAGCTTGCAAGGTTTGCCCAATGGCCTCATCAACAGGAGAGCCTATGGAGGGCAGTTTCCGCAGTCGCATACTGTATGGGCTGCGCGGGTGGCCGAAGAGCTGGCACAGCCTGCACAGGCTTATCTGTCGATGCAGAACACGTACAGCCAAGCATCTCGCACGGTGAACACAAGCATCGACATCTCGATATTGAGCGACCTGAACAACGGGCCATATTCCATCATTGTTGCGCTCACAGAAGACAGCATCGTGAGCTGGCAGAAGGACTATGAACTGGAGGATGAGAATATTTCAAACTATGTTCACAACCATGCGCTTCGCGCTAATTTCAATGGCACATGGGGCGCGCAGGTGGGCTCGGGAAACCTGACCACAGGACAAGTGGTCAACGTGAGTTATTCCATGCAATTGGATGCCAATTGGCGCGATTCCCACTGCAATGTGGTGGCTTTCATCTACCGTCAGGACACCAAAGAGGTGATACAGGCCGAGTATCGGGCGGTGATGGAGTAACTTTGCCCGCATGAGGGCTTGGCAGGTTATTCTTACTGTAGTTGTGATGCTTGCAGGTATGCAGGCAGATGTGCAGGCGCAGCGTTTTGGTGGTGGCGCATACGTGGGCCTTATCAGCAGTCATATATTGGAGACCGGTGTGCCAGCTACCTATAACAAGGTCGGTTTTTGGGGCGGGGCATTCACGGATTATAGATTCAGACCGAAATCTACCGTGCAACTGGAGATCGCTTTTGTGCAAAAGGGCACGCGGCAGGTAGGGAATCTGAAGAACAACAATGTGGACTTTGGGGTGAATCTGAACTATCTCGAAGTGCCGGTGCTTTACAGGTGGTGGGGCATCAGAAGAATGAGCGTGGAGATAGGACCGCAGTTCGGGGTGTTGCTGGGCTACAAGGAATGGGACCAGTTTGGCGACCTGCAAGGGCCTAACCTGAACTACAAGGAATTTGAGCGGTTTGAGTTAAGCGCCACCGCAGGACTGAGCTACTATTTTCTACGGAACAGACTGGAAGTGAATGCCCGCTATGCCATATCTGCACTACCGGTAAGGGTAAGGGCGCAGGAGGGGTCGGCTGTATGGCCGGTGGCGAGGCAGTACAATTCACTGTTCGCATTTTCGGTGAGGTTCTGGTTCAAGAACACCTATCAGGTGCCGCCTAAGAAGATTAAGAGCGCCAAAACATTGGAGTAAGCGTGGGGATGGGCAACAAAATGCGTCCGAGAGGGTTCTCCTTCAAACGAAAAAGAAATGAAGCATAGAGTGGTGGTGGGTGTTACGGGGGCAAGTGGTGCCATCTATGCCAAGGTGCTGTTTGATAGGCTTGTGGAATTGAAGGACCAGCTGGATGTGGTGGGCGTGGTGTTCAGTTCGAATGCGAAGGACGTGTGGGAGTATGAATTGGGTAACCGCGACTTTGAGCAACTGCCCTTTGCGGTGTATGCACCCAATGATTTCTTCGCTCCGTTCGCCTCAGGGTCGGCAGGGTATGATGCCATGTTGATATGCCCTTGCAGCATGGGCACGATGGCGCGTATAGCTTCGGGAGTTTCGAGCGATCTCATGACGCGTGCCGCAGATGTGATGCTCAAAGAGCGCAGAAAGCTGATAGTGCTGCCGCGAGACACTCCATACAGTCTGATACACATCAACAATATGAAGGCAGTGACAGAGGCGGGCGGCATCATTGTGCCTGCGAGCCCTTCGTTTTACAGCCGTCCGAAGAGTTTTGAGGAGTTGGCACTTACTGTTGTGGACAGGGCCTTGGCTTTGGCGGGATTTGAGCTGAAAGGCTACAGGTGGGGCGAATAGATTGCGGACCTGGGGCAGGGGGGATTATTTCAACGACTGTTTGGGAACAACTAGTAGGACGCGAGGGGCCTATTAATGTACGGTCTGGGCAAAAGGATTCTTTTTGTGACAACTGTCAGAAGTCACTTTTGGATGAAGGACGGTGGTGTATTCTCGTGCTATGAGACGCTACAGATCGCCCAACGACACTGCTGATTATAAGTTGATAGAGGACTTTGACCCGACCTTGGTGCACAAGGTGGCGCGGCTGTATCTGCCGATACTGGAGCGGTATCACAGGGCGGAGTTCTTAGGTATGGAGAATATACCTGACGGGCCTTTTCTGGGAGTGGGCAATCACACCGGGATACATTTCATGCCGGAATCGTTCCTATGGCTGTGCAAGTATCATGCAGATGCGGGGCATAGGCCAATGTACACGCTGGTGCATGATTTCGTGTATCGGATGGCGGATAAGCTTGGGCTGCCGCTGCATGCGCTGGGCATTCTGGATGCGGAGAAGGGGAGTGCGTATGAGGCTTTGCAGGAGGGCTGCGCGGTGACGGTCTATCCGGCCGGGGACAGGGATAATGCGAAGCCTTTCTGGGAGCGGAACGAGATCGATTTTTTTGGCCATACGGGCTATGTGACGCTGGCGCTGAATGCGGGAGTGCCAATAGTGCCGGTGGTGGGCGTGGGAGGCGGAGAGTCGGTGTTCACGCTTGCATCGGGATCACGGATAGCGGAGTGGACGGGGCTGAAAAAAGTGTCTGAAGATCCATACGTGGCCGATATACTGGTCTTTTCCTTTCGGGTGGCATGTGGGCCATTTTCCTGCGCTTGGACTGCCGCTGCCCACGCAGGTGACGGTGAGCGTGCTAGAACCAATAGCCACATCGGGCTATGGGGAGGATGCGGCCAACGACCCGAGGATCGTTGCGGAACTGAACGCCAAAGTGTTGCGGGCGATGCAGGCGGAGGTGGACCGATTGGTGAAGGGCCGGATACCTGTGATAGGGCGGATAGGGAAGAAGTAGGGCAAAAAAATGTCCTTGACCACGGAGGGCCAAGGGCATCAGTAGGAGCAATGGGGTGGGCTATTCCTCGCCTGTAACTGCAGCAGCGATGTATTCGCGGTTCATGCGGGCGATGTTCTCCAAGGAGATTCCCTTTGGACATTCGACTTCACAAGCGCCTGTGTTGGTGCAGTTGCCAAAGCCTTCGAGGTCCATCTGGTTGACCATGTTGAGTACACGCTGCTCGGCTTCTATCTGACCTTGGGGCAGGAGGGCCAATTGGCTCACTTTGGCAGAGACGAAGAGCATGGCCGAAGCATTCTTGCAGGTGGCCACACAGGCCCCGCAACCGATGCAGGTGGCGGCAGCGAAGGCCTTGTCGGCATCGCCTTTGTTCACCGGGAGGCAGTTTGCATCTTGCGCAGCACCTGTGTTGACGCTGATATAGCCACCGGCCTGGATGATGCGGTCGAATGCGCTGCGATCCACCACAAGGTCTTTGATGACGGGGAACGCTTCAGCCCTCCATGGCTCGATGAAAATGGTGTCGCCATCCTTAAAGGAGCGCATGTGGAGTTGGCAGGTGGTGACCTGACGTTGCGGGCCGTGGGCCTGTCCGTTGATGTAGAGCGAGCACATGCCACAAATGCCCTCGCGGCAATCGTGGTCGAATGCTACGGGCTCATCGCCTTTGAGGACGAGGCTTTCGTTGAGGACGTCCAACATTTCCAAGAAGGACATGTCGGGAGAGATATTGGAGACGGGATACTCAACAATCTTCCCTGCATCCTTCGGGCCGTTCTGGCGCCAGATCTTCAGGGTGAGTTTCATTCCATGTTCAGCCATGCTTTCTAATCTTTTCTCCGTTTACTTGTATGAACGTTGAACAACTTTGATGTTCTCGTAGATCAATTCCTCCTTGTGCAGGTTGGCCTGACCAGGGTCGCCTGTGTATTCCCAAGCTGATACGAAAGCCATGTTCACGTCATCGCGTTCGGCCTCGCCATCGGGGGTCTGGTGCTCCTCGCGGAAGTGACCGCCACAGGATTCTTTGCGGGTCAAGGCATCGAGGCACATCAGTTCACCAAGCTCAAGGAAATCGGCCACGCGGCCAGCCTTGTCCAGTTCGGGATTGAAGCTGGTGTCCGATCCAGGCACGCGTACTTCCTTCCAGAACTCTTCGCGGATGGCGCGTATCTCGGCCAAAGCCTCCTTGAGGCCTTGCTCGTTGCGGGCCATGCCGCATTTGTCCCACATCACTTTGCCCAATCTGCGGTGGAAACTGTCCACTGTCTTGGTGCCTTTGTTGTTGATGAAGAAGGCGATGCGCTCCTTCACCTCCTTCTCGGCCGCATCGAACTCGGGCGTGTTGGTCGGGATTTTTCCAGTGCGGATGTCATCGGCCAAGTATTCACCGATGGTGTAGGGAATAACGAAATACCCATCAGCAAGACCTTGCATGAGCGCGGAAGCACCAAGGCGGTTTGCACCGTGGTCGCTGAAGTTGGCCTCGCCCAAAGCGTAAAGGCCCGGAACGGTGGTCATCAGCTCATAATCGACCCAAAGACCTC
>JBFYQB010000093.1:0-5633 GCA_041302955.1 Flavobacteriales bacterium | reverse complement strand
ACTCAGGGATGATGGCCACGGTGGGCACAGACAAGGCGTTCGGCCGCTCACCCAGCACCACTTCCACATCAGCGAAGAAGCCAGGAACCAGCGCACCATCCGTGTTGGCATAACGCGCCCTGACCAAAGCCGAGCGGGTGTTACGGTCAATTTCCGGTTGAATAGCGAAGATCTTGCTCTTGCGTTCTGTGCCATCCGTGGTGGTGAAACGCACCTCCTGACCGATGCGCACCCGCGAAAGGAACTTTTCAGGAATGGAGAACTCCAACTTCAACGGTGTGGTCTTCACCAAGGCTGCAATAGGTGAATTGGCCGTCACATACTGGCCCGGGCTCACTTTCCGCAGTCCGATGGTTCCGCTGAATGGGGCGCGGATCTCTGTCTTATTAATCTGCGCACGCAATAATGCCGAATCCGCCTGAAACGCCATCCGCTCAGTGATGGTCTTGTCCAACTCCTCTTGACTCACCGCCTGGATTTTCATCAGATTTCCCAAACGCGACTCTTGAGTGCGGGCCAACTTCAACTGATGATTGGCCTTGCGCAATTGGGCCTGCAATTCCTCATCATCTATTTTGAGCAGCAATGCGCCTTGGGCAACATTCTGCCCTTCTTCAAAACCGATTTTCACGATCCGCCCAGGGGTCTCCACCATCAATTCGATAGATTCTTCAGCCATCAGCGACCCTGTGGCAGCCACGCGATCCAAGAGCAGACGGGGCTCCGCCCGAAGTGCATTAACCGTCATGGCCTTAGGTGAGGCATTTGCGGCTTCAGGATCCACAGTGGGGTCAAATGCGCCCGCACGGTCAGCGATCAGATAGCTTATAAGTAGTAGGACAGCTACAACGGCAACGATTCTAATGATACGCTTGTTCATGGTGCTTCAGTCAGTTCTTTCATTCGTTGGATATGCAGAAAAACCTGCTCTGATGGCAGTTTGCTCAGATTGCAGGCCATTTTTTCAAGTATCGGAAAAACGCGCGCCACCTCATCTTCGGGCAGCGATTCCATCGCACTTCGGTTCACTTCCAGAAATGCCGCTTGAATGCGCGGCATGTAACTCTTGGCCAATTCTGTGCTCTGAAGACGATATGCTCTGCGGTCGTGCGGATCCTGAATCCGCTCTATCATACCGTGTTCGGTCAGATAGTCGAGAATGCGCACCATCGAAGCCTTATCGGTCCAAACCATTTCAGCCAATTCCTTCTGCGTAATGGAGCCATTCAGGTCATCAATCACCTTAAGCACATAGAAATGCCGCTCGATGGGCAGATCGGAAAGCTTTGCCGACACAGCGCCCACATACCACTTGGTAAGCAGCGCAAACATCTTTCCCAAGGGCACAGTTTTTTCGCTTGGCATTGCATATAGTTTATATTGCTAACTATTCAGCGTGCAAATCAACAGAATAACTTTGAAATTGCCGCGAACTTGGTGTAATTCATCTGACGATGTTTCTCCTCAAACTAGGCCACTCCCCCATTTCATCCGAATCTAAGCAGCAAATTGCCCTATTTCGCGGAGATAAATTTGACGCGTATCCAAAAAAGTAGCACCTTTGCCTTTCGATCATTAACCATTTCTTAAACTAAACACATGAAAAAGTTGTACGTTTCATTGTTCTCAGTAGCAGTTGCTTTTGGGGTCAATGCACAGAATGCTCCTTTGGCTGCTCGCAAGATGCGCGCAGATGTTCAGCCATCTGGGCTGATTCAACCAGTTGTAAATCCATCTTCAGCTGGTGGTGTTTCTCCGATTTGGAGTAACGATTTCTCCAACGCTGCTGATTGGACCATAGCCAACACAGCTGGAAACAACTCTAACTGGGTGATTGGAACAGCCGCTCCAAATGGTGATTTCCCAATTGCAGCAATCCTTTCCACCTCAGCGGCAAACGGTTTTGCATTGTTCGATTCTGATGCATTTTGCACGGCAGGTGACGATGCAACGGTTTCCCTTGCAAACCCTATTGATCTAACTGGCTACAATGCCGTTGTAGTTACATTCGAGCAGTTCTATAGGGCTTTCCAAGGCACTACCTATCTGGAAGTGAGCACTAACGGAACCGATTGGACCTCATACGAGGTGAATGCATCGGTAGCTGTGAACGCCAGTACTGCCAATCCAGATGTTGCTCAGGTGAACGTTTCGGGCGTAGCCGGTGGTCAATCTCAGGTATGGATTCGCTTCCGTTATGTAGGTGCCTGCGACTATGCTTGGATGGTGGACGATGTTGCTATCATTCAAGGCGCTGACAACGACATGGAATTGGTAGACGTATGGCATGGTGATATCATCAATGCTTTCGAATACACTTCAATTCCAGTTTCTCAGGCTCAAGAAGTAGTTATCGGTGCTGCTTCTGTCAACCAAGGTGGTGCTTCACAAACTGTTGTAACATACACGTATGACATTGCTTTGGAAGGCACTTCAGTTTCTTCTGGAACTTTCACTGCAACAAACAGCACTCTTGCTTCTGCTGCAGGTGACACTACTTGGTATGCGACTGGATTCACTCCAACTTCCCAAGGCAATTACACAGTTACTATTTCTGTAGGTTCTGCGGAAGGTGACGACAATGCAACTAACAACGAAGGCTCTTCGGCTTTCAATGTTACCGAGTTCATCTATGGCCATGACGATATTGATAACATCGAATTCCAGATCTACGGTGGAGTTGATGACAATGACTCTCCAAACGAATTCAAAACAGCTCTTTTCTACGAGGTATTGGAGGATGTGACCCTTTACGGTGTTCAGGTAGCGTTTGGAGCCAACACAACTACAACATCAGCTTATGTTGAAGTATTTGATGCTGCGGACCTTACCACAGCTTTGGTAACTGAAGTTTATGACCTTCAACCAGGAGATGTAAGTTCAGGTGCAAACATCAATTTGGTTAATATTCCAATTGATGGTGGTGCTGGACTTCAACTTACTGCTGGCGTTACATACGTTATCAGCATTGGCAATACTGGCCCAGGAGAGAACCTATGGATACTTGCAAGCGATGGCGATGACGATCGTGCTGTGCTTCAATATGGACCTTTTGGCGCGGGTGGTGCTATTGACTGGTACACTGGCTACACTTACTCTTCAATCCTCCGTGCAAACTTCAACCCAGCTGTTGGAATTTCTGAGAATGAAGACCTTACAGGCATTCAAATGTTCCCTAACCCAGCTAACGATGTTTTGACCGTGAAATTCAATGCTAATGAGAGCAATGATATCCGCATCAACATTGTAAGTATGGATGGAAAAGTTGTGTACTCTCAAAATGCTGAGGCATTCGCTGGTCAGTTCACATCACGTATCGGCCTCAATGGTCTTTCTACAGGAATCTACTCTGTTCAAGTTATGAGCAACAATGCAACTTTCACACAGAAAGTTGCAGTTGTAAAATAGTAGCATTGATTGGATTTTGAAATCCCGCCTTGGAGTTTCCAAGGCGGGATTTTTTTGTTTGGATGACGCAGTGAAGGAAAACCTATCTTCGCTTCAACTTATCAATACATCAGAAGATTGGAAATGAACGGATACTCGCTCACATTGATTTTGGCATTTTCGGCATCCCTTACCCTTGCCCAGACCAGAGAGCATCTAAAAGATCGTGTACTGGGAACCATAACTAAAGAAGTGATCAGTCTGCAAGGCGTACTGAATTCACGAGGTGGTTCTGCAGTTTGGGAAGAGAACTTTGAAGGTGCTCAAAATCAAAGTGGCATAGTCCAAACGAACAATGGTGCTTGGACAGTTAGCGGTGCTGACGGAAATGTTTGGAAACATGGTTTTTCTGGCACTAATGGATGCTGGTCCGAGAATATTCCACAACCCACATTTGCAACGGTCACCAATGGTTATCTGATATTCGATGCGGACTCTGCGAATTGCAACAACCCTAGTAGCAACCCACCTGATTTCAGTGCTACTGCTTTGACAGGGTCAATTACTTCTCCCACCATAGACCTATCATCCTATAATGATGTGCTTCTTGAATTTAGCCACGCTGCGCGTTGGTGTTGCCAATCTTCACCGCTTTTCATTGCTGTTTCAAACAATGGTGGACAAACATGGTCTGCAGATATTGCGGTAGATGCACCCGTGATAAACGTGAATCAACAGGCCACCACATTTTCGTTGAATCTATCTGCAGCTATTGGAGGAACTGCTGATGCACGCATCCGTTTCTCTTGGAATGCAGGTACAGCCTACTACTGGGCAATAGATGATATACGCTTGGTGCCTCCGGCCGAAAATGAACTCATCCTTGATTACGGTTATATATCGCACAATAGCACTGGCGAGGAATATGGCAGAATACCAGTGGAACAACTTGATACCGAGATGCTATTTGGTGGGAGTGTTAGAAATTTCGGAAGTGCTGACCAGACCAACTTAGAACTTACAATCGATGTACGTAATTCATCAAACACTACCATAGTAACAGGCATGGAGTCGCTTGCCTTACTAGCGTCACCCGACACTTCGGTCTTGGAATTACTGTTGGCCTCAGCAGCACTTGTCCCGGACCTGTACACAACAACATTCGACCTCATATCCGACAGTGATGAAATCGACTTCAGCAATAACAACATTACCAGAAGATTTGAAATAACAGAAGGACTATATTCTATTGATGGCATAGATGTTCATGCAAATGGTGAAACTGTGTTAAGTGCGCTAGGCACCAACAGTTTTGAAAATGCTGAAGATGGGTTTATGCTATTGAACTACTACGACATTCGTAATACCATGAATGTTCCTGCTGTTGAAATAGTACTTGCAAATGGCACAGTAGCCGGCAGCAGTTTGATTGTCTCACTGCACGACACCTTGAACATATATGCCGATGATGTTCTAAGTCCAATAGCTCAAACCGAGATTTATGATATCACAGAGGATGACATCTCCACAGGCACCATCCGTGTATATTTTGACAGCCCTGTAGAATTGCAGCCTAACGCATATTACGTTGGTGTGGAAATGTTTGGGGGGAGCAGCGACCCAGATAATCCAAATACCATTAGAATTCTGGACGACATCACCGTCCCCCAGCCATTCTATTCAACTATGATATACATACCTGGCGATCAAGTTTATTCAAATGGTAATGCTGCTGCCATTCGATTGTTGGGGGATGTATATATTGGAATGGATGAAGTTTCGGAAAACTCTGTATTCTCCATATATCCCAACCCAAGCAATGGCGACCAATTGCACTTATCGTATTCAGCTGACAAATCTGGTCCGGTCAATTATCGATTGTTTAATTTGTATGGCGGTGAAGTCTTATCTGCAACATTTATGGCTGCTTCAGGTAATAATATTCAGTTCTTGGATCTGAACCAATTGACCTCAGGAATCTATCTACTGCATGTAGATGCTCCAACGGACAGCTTTATTACAAAAATTGTCTTGACCAAATAATTGCCCCCTACTAATAGTGCTCAGCACGTAGTATGGAAATTACCAGTGGCTACCTTTGGACCCATGTTAAAAAAAACACTTTTTCTAATTTACCTAGTTTCTATTGTACTTGGCACTCAAGCACAGGTAACTGATACATTGGGTCTCCAATCCTATTTACAGGGAACCCAGTCACTTTATACTTCACCAAATGGAGGATTTGC
>JBFYQB010000092.1:0-4084 GCA_041302955.1 Flavobacteriales bacterium | reverse complement strand
TTTCTGTAGTGCTCGATGTCATTTTCATCCCTGATGGCAATGCAGGCGGCCACTTCGGCCATCTGGGCGGTGCGGCCTTCGGGTTCGTCTATGCCCTGCAACTGAAGCGTGGCACCGATCTCACCATCGACATCCTCCGCCCGTGGTTCTGGCTGCGCGAACACCTGCCTAAGCGGAAGAAACGCATCAAAGTGGTGCACAGCAAGCCGCGCAACGACTACGAATACAACGAACGCAAAGCTTCGCGCCAAGAGGAGGTGGACGCCATTCTCGACAAGATAAAGCATTCCGGTTACGAGAGCCTCTCGAAGCGCGAAAAGGAGATCCTCTTCCAGGCCAGCAAGGAACTATGAGCCGTAGCACAGCCCGTTCCTTTCTGCGCGTGGTGTTCCTTGGGCTCAACGTTGTTGCCGCCTGTGGCCTGCTTGCCGCCTATCTGGCCGGGCCGGTAAGTCCTGCTACGTTCTGGCCCTTGGCCTTTGCGGGGCTGGCCTATCCTGTGCTGCTGCTCATCGTTATCCTCTTTGCTGTTTTCTGGGGAGTAAAGGGCGAATGGAAACTCCTTGTGGCCCACATTGTGCTCGTTGCCCTGCGCATCGACCTTGTGGCCGACTACTATCAGTTCACCCCCTCGGAAAAGACCGAACAGACAGACAGCATCCGCGTGATGAGCTACAACGTTCGGCTGTTCGACTTCTACAATTGGTCGGGCGAGGAGGATGCCCGCCAACAGATGTACGACCACATTGTGGAGCAACAGCCCAAGATCCTTTGTTTTCAGGAGTTCTATACCAAACCAAAGAAGAGCAAATCGGGCAAGGCGCAAAAGATGAGCTTTCCCACCGCCAAGCATCTCCATGCCGAGAACTATTCCACCCGCCTCGATAAGGATTACAAATGGGGCCTAGCCACATTTTCTGCCTATCCGATCGTAAACAAAGGCCGCATCGCGTTTGACAACACTTCGGGCAATCTCTGCATCTATACCGATGTGCGGATGAACAACGACACGGTGCGCATCTACAACATGCACCTGCAAAGCGTGCGCATCGGCAACCGCGAGTTCGGTGCGCTCACCCACCTGATGGAGCATGGCGAGGTGGACAGCCTCCAACTCTGGTTCACCATCTTCTCGCGCCTCAAGACCGCCTTCGTGGCGCGCGTAGAGCAGGTGGACAGTGTGGCCGCCCACATCTCCAAATGCCCGCACCCGGTGATCCTCTGTGGCGATTTCAACGACACCTATGCCTCCTACAGCTACCAGACGGTTTCCAGCGGATTGAAGGATGCCTTTCACGAAAGCGGCCAAGGCTTCGGCTTCACCTACGCCCGGTTTCCGCTATTCCGTATCGACAATATCCTCTATGGCCCGGCCTTCAACTCATCGCGCCAAGAAGTGCACGAATGGCCTTGGAGCGACCATTATGCCGTATCGGCAACGCTGCATAAGGCAGAGGGGAAGTAAATAATCCAGTACCCGCGCGACAGCAACTATCCAACAACCCAAGCCCACCACCTCCTCTCACTCATCGGCCACCTTCGTTACCTTCGCTGAATAAAATCTACAGCCATGCGCGAAGTGACCATCAAACTGCCCGAATAGAGATACCGGTTCGTCATGGAGCTCCTTGCCAACCTTGGCCTAGAAGTGGCATCAGACATGGCGATTCCCGAATGGCAGAAGAACATGGTGCGCGAACGCATTGCCGAATACGAGGCAAATCCCGACATCGCCATTCCGTGGAATGAGGCCAGAAAGCAGATCAAGACCAAGAAGTAGTGGCGTATGAGGTGATCATTCTTCCTATTGCCATCACCGAGTTCGAAATGCTGTGGACTACTATGATGAGCAGTCCATCGGCCTTGGGGAGAAGTTTGAAGCAGAATTGAATGAGTTTCTTATCTCATTGGAAACATTCCCCTTCTTCCAAAACCGATACGGACAAGTGCGGTGCCTACCGTTGAAGAAATTCCCGTTCATGGCTCACTTCACCGTCAATGAAAAAGCCCAGCAGGTGGTGATCCATGCGGTGTTCCACACTTCGCTCCATCCTAAGGCCTGGAGACGGAAATAGTGAGCTGACCGTTCAGGCCGATAGCACCCACCGTCATTCTCCAACCATACTGCCCTAAGGCGCGGTCACATCCACCGCAGGCGTCATATCTCCCATGCCCCCAGCGTTGAAACCAAATGCCGCCACATAATAAATCTGTCCGGTTCGCAGCCCTTGAAAATCGACCTTCCGCTTGGTGCCCATCACGAAGGTCACGTGCGCATCGGCCTTGGCCACAATGTCGAGCTGAGCGCTGTTCATGCGTATCGAAAGCTCGGAAAAGGGCACGGTGGACACCATGAACACAATGCCCCGCGTGTTCGCCAACGGCTTTATCTGCGCATGAATGCTACCCTTGGCCTTGTTGCCCCACGCCTGTAGCATGGGCATACCGGGCTTCGAAAGGGATTGCACCTCGGTGGCAACACTGTGATATCCGCCTTGCGTCATGATCAGTTTGCTCGCCTCGGCAATGCGTTCCACATATTGTCCCTGTTTGCGGAACAGCGCATCCCATTGCTTTTCTGAGGCATTGCGCGCCAAGATCATCGCCTTGTCTCCGCCACTGGCAAGCTGTATTTTCAACCGCAGGTCATCGTGTGCGGCCTGCAGCACAGCCAGTGGAATATCGGGTGTAGGGAACACAGAAGCGTGCTCGGTCATCATCGCGATCACGTTATCGCCAAACAAACACTTGTCTGATGGTGTCGTCTTTATAAAGGTGTAACTCACCCGTGGTGGTCGCTCTGCCATGTTGATCCGTGTTTGTTTGAGTGGATGTGACTGATGGTCATCCCTATGTTATTGCATTATGTACATGTTTGCCGCTATCTCTCTTGCCAGCATCCAAATACAAAAATAATGTAAATCCATAGAAAATCGCTCACCATCTATAGAAACACAGGCAACCTCTGTAGAAACAAAGGCAACCTCTATAGAAATAGTAGCCACCTCTACAGAAACACTGACAATCTCTACAGAAATACTGACAAGCTCTATAGAAACAGATTCGACCTCTATAGAAACATAGATAACCTCTACAGAAACAGAAGCTACCTCTATAGAAACACATACAACCTCTATAGAAACAGAAGCAACCTCTATGGAAAATGGAAAAACATGGGTTCCTACTTGTGCCAAATAACCACTTCGAGAAACCTCCACCGCATGAAAGAAGCGTCACCCGCATTCTTCTTCCGAACTCAGGCTACAGGACGCGAACAATGCCGCATTGAACAGAAAGGACGCTTCACCCCTTCATCGCACTATTGTCCCACGAGTTGTCCTCTCGCACCTCCATGAACTTCACATCCTCGTTCAATAGGCGTTCCTGCTCGGCTATCTCTCCGCGTATGCTGGTGAGGTAGGTCGGCATGTCGTGCTTGTCCTTCACCAAACGCGCAAGGGCCTCGGTATCATAACGGATGAAATCGTTGGCCTTGCGGCTCACGGTATACCTCCGTTGACCAAGGTCGGCCAGCACATCCACGGCCATATAGACCGAACTGTGCAGGCTCTCGCGATATACGTTGTCAAACTCCTTCTCCATCAGGTCGAAGGCATCCATGCGGTTGCGGGCGCGGAGAAACAGCTTCACATGCGGAAAGTGCTTCTTCACCAGTTCGGCCAGCAGCATGTTCTTGCCCGGGTCGTCCATGGCCGAGATGATGACCCGCGCCTTGGCCGCCCCTGCCGCCTCCAGCAGGTCGAGCCGCGTGGCATCCCCAAAGTGCACATTGAACCCCATCTTGCGCAGAAAGGCGACCCTGTCGCTGTCGCTGTCCAAGAACGTGGCATTCACATTATTCGCCCGCAGAAAACGCCCCAGCGTACTCCCGAAATGCCCGAACCCGGCAATGATCACCGGATGCTCGGCCTCGGGTTCCACCTTGTAATCCTTCGGCACATCATTGGTCGGAACAAGCAGCTTCGCCAAGAAACGGTCGTAGATGAAGAGCAGCAGAGGCGATATGATCATGCTCAACGTGACGGTCGCCATCAGCAGGTCCGACAGTTCCCTGTCTATCAGG
>JBFYQB010000091.1:0-11493 GCA_041302955.1 Flavobacteriales bacterium | reverse complement strand
ATAGATAAGATGCCTTCGGAGCTTTCGGGCGGCATGCGCAAACGGATAAGCTTGGCGCGCACCATCGCTGTTGATCCGCAGATTGTGCTCTATGATGAACCTACAACCGGTCTCGATCCTGTTACCTCTGACGAGATAAGTTCATTGATCTTGGAAGTGCAGCAGAAGTACAAGACTTCTTCCATCATTATTACCCACGATCTGCCTTGTGCGCTCAAGGTTGCCGACCGGATCCTGATGCTGAACGAGGGAAACGTTCACATGGTGGGCACTCCCAAAGAGTTTGAAGCATCGAAGGACGAACTTGTTGCTTCATTCTTCAAATGATAGAAAGCTTGTCAGCAGATCAGGTTATCAGCATCTCAGCATGTTAGCAGATGTCCACTTCCTGAATACCTGATACCCTGAATACCTAAAACCTATTACCTCATACCTAAAACCTAAAAAAATGGCTTCTCCAAAATTCAAATTCCGTCTCGGCCTGTTCGTAGCAGGTGGTCTTGCACTATTCATGGTAGCCATCTTCGTTATCGGACGGCAACAGAACATGTTCGATCCTGTTTATAGCCTCAGAGCCACTTTCTTCAATGTGAGCGGGCTAACAGTGGGCAACAATATCCGGTTTTCGGGTATCAATGTGGGTACAGTGGGCGCTATCGACATCATCAACGATAGCACGGTGCAGGTAGAGATGATCATCCGTGAGGATGTGAAAGAGTTCATCAAGGAGGATTCGGAGGTGATCATCGGTTCAGAAGGACTGATCGGTGACCGTCTGCTCATCATCAGCCAAGGAGGTATGGATACGCCTGTGGCGGAGGACGGTGCACTGCTTTCATCCAACGAGCCAGTGGAAACAGACGAAATCATGGCCAGCTTGGAAGTAACAGCCGCCAATGCCGAGGTCATCACTCAAGAACTGTCTGAAGTGATGGTGAAGGTGAACAACGGCCAAGGTACCATCGGCAAGCTCATCAACGATGACAAGATGGCCAAGAGTCTGGACCGGACCATGACCAATCTTGAAAAGAGCACCAAAGGTTTGGAGCAGAACATGGAGGCTGCCAAAGACAATTTCCTGCTTCGCGGTTATTTCAAAAAACAAGAGAAAGCCGCAGCCAAGAAGGCCAAGGAGAAGGCTGATAGGCAGAAAAAGAACGCAAAATGAGCCTTTATCATCTGGTCAATTTTGCCAGATGAGTGAATTACACAAACGGTTTACCATATTATGTAATAGGTGGGGTTTTACCGGGACTCACCTTTGTCGCGGACCGATTCTGGTCTATCCAATTAAAATAACAACATGAAAACTTCTACTTCAATGACCCTTAAAGGTGTCTGTTTGACGGTGTTGGCACTGGGGGTGTCAACATTTGGTCACGCAGCCATCTTTACCGCCAATTCTTCTGGCGATTATAACAGTCCCTCCACATGGATGGGTGGAATTGTGCCTCCAACAATGGTCATGCTCGACCAGATCGTCATCCCATCAGGTATCTCGGTTACCATGGATGAGGATATCGAACTGAGCGGTGCGCTTGCAGCTTTGGACGTGGACGGACAGCTTACCAGCTCGGCCGCACTGACATTGACACTTGGTAACCTCAGTGGTACGGGCAATGTGGTGGTAGATGCTATGAATGTTGTGGTGGCCTCTACCTTCAATTTCACTGGCGATCTTACTGCCAATACTCTCAATTCGGCTACTGGATTCCAGTCTTCAGCCATTATTGTGGTCAATAACTCGGTTACGCTTGTTGCAGGTACGTTCACCGTATTGTCTGGCGGCACTTTCGATCTGGGCGCCAATGGCACTATCTTCATCTCTGGAGGTATGTTGGCCGTGGGCACAGGTGGTTCTGTTGCGTTGGTCAATCCATACAGTGTGGTCTACACTGGTGTTTCGGCTGTAGCGGGTGTAGAGCTTACTGGCTCTGGTCTGCGTAATGTGACTGTTGATGTGCCAACTGGCAGCAGTGTCACACTCGCTTCCGACCTAACACTTATAGGTGTGCTTACACTTACCAACGGTAGGCTTGTGCTTGCAGGCAACGACCTGACACTGAATGGTGCTATCGGTGCTTCGGGAAACGGTACGGTATCTGCCACCAATCTATCTGACATCAGCATCAATAGTGCAGGTGGAACGGTAGGTACTTTGGCCTTCACTGGTGGTTTGGCCACAGTGAACAACCTGATCGTTAACGTAGGTGCTGGCAATCAGGCCAACATCAGCGGTACGCTTACAGTGAACGGAACATTGCAATTGAATAGCGGTGTGCTCAATTTCCACAATACAGACCTTACAGTTGATGGAGCCATTATAGGTGCTGGTCAATTGAGCGGCAACAGTGGTTCAGATCTTACGATCGAATCGATTGTTGGTGCTACAACTGCCCTCGATTTCGCAGCCGGTGGACGTATGGTGAACAACCTGAGCATTGCAGTAGGCAACGGTGTAGCGGTATCGCTTGCATCAGATCTTACTGTTCTTGGCGACATGGCGCTTTCTGGCGGTAGCGATCTTGATCTTAACGGCCGCATGTTCACCTTGGGTGTAGGCGGAACGCTTAGTGGTTCAGGTTCATTCCTATCTACGGTTGATGGTGCACTTACTATCAATGCAACGGCCGACATCAGCGCGTTGCGCGTAGTTGGAACCATTGGAAATTTCACAGTGAACAGCGTTAACGGTAGCGTGGCTCTTGGTGCCGATCTGGTCGTAGAAGGCCTTTTCTATCTGCAAAGCGGTATATTGGTGCTCAATGGTCGTGATCTTACGGTCCGCGACAACATTGGTGCAGCTGGAAGCGGCACGATCTCGTCTTCTGCCACTTCTGATATTTCTGTTTCAGGAGCTACAACGCCTGTTGGACGTCTTTATTTCACCGAAGGTGCAAACACCGTAGGTACACTTAACGTTGCCATGTTCAACAATGGACAGATAGCCATAGGCACTGATCTGCATGTGGCCAGCACGCTGGCTTTCGAAGCTGGAAGAGTGAACATCGGATCCAACATGCTGACTATTGATGGTGCAGGCACCATCACTGGACAGAACTCAGGTACTTACGTGATCACCGAAGTTGATGGTAGCCTTGAGCGCAGCATCACAGCAGGAGGCAGCGTGGTCACCATTTTCCCAGTAGGAACTGAGGCCAACTATGCACCAGCCAATATCTCGCTTGCCACAGGATCTACCAGCGGCCGTGTTAACGTAGGTGTCATGGCCGGAGTTTGGAGCCAAGGCACTACTGGTACCGACCTTGCTATCGATCAACCTTTGGTGGATGCAACATGGAACGTGGCTTCGAGTGTAGCTACCAACCTCGATCTTAACCTGCAGGTCATCTGGGCTGCATCAATGGAGGTCAATAACTTCGATCGTACAGCTTCTTACATTTCGCACCATTCTAATGGCGCATGGGATGTGGAGTCTACATCTTCGGCCACTGCCGAGGGTTCTAGCTTCTACAGCATGGCCCGCAGCGGTATCACAGTATTGAGTCCCTTTGCAGTGTTTGACGAAAGCACTACAACTGCCATCAATGATGTGGAGAATGCTATCGCTTTTGGCCTTTATCCTAACCCTACTTCAGACAATATCGTGATCACCGAGCCATCGGCCATTATCGAAGCGCTGAACATGGAGATATACAATGCAGCTGGTCAGCTGGTAGGCAATCAACGCCTTACAGATGCCGTTACAACCATTCCGGTAAATGGCCTTATACCAGGCAATTACCTTGTACGCTTGTACAACAGCACTATCAACGCTTCGCAGCGTTTCGTTAAGATGTGAGTATTTTGGTCAGTGAGGGTGAGAGAGAGAGCCGTGGGACGAAAGTCCTGCGGTTTTTTTTGCCCTGAGGTGAGCAGCAGTCGTTTTCCTCCATTGCCCATATGAGGAACGCATCCGAACGACCGTTTTACTCTATTCCCCGTTTGGGTAACGCATCCGAACTACCGTTTTGCTTCATTCCCCGCGTGGGGAACGTATCCGAACACTTCAGCTGTTTATTGATGGCGGCAACACAAAGAGCATTGCATCAGTTTCATGACGCAGTGGCCCTAAGCGCACCATCTGCCCGATCATTTGGATTGTTCAATCGTGCTGTGATCTATCCTATTCGTTCCATCAAACTCAGGCGTATTGCATCTTTGCCGCACTTATCCGTCTTTTATGCGTGCTGCTTTTACGCTCTTTCCAGTGCTGCTCTTGTGTGTGGCATTCATTCCTGACCTATCTGCACAGACGGCCACCACGGTTCGCAATGCTCATATCCGCCTGCTTCCCGATGGCAAGAGTGCATCATCGGCCAAGCTCGATGTGGGCACTACGCTCAAATTGCGCTCTCTTGCCGACACCCTTGGCCACTATAGCGTCATCAGCGCACAGGGCGTGGAAGGCTTTGTATACCGCACCCTTGTACGCACCGATGCTACCGATCCTGCATGGTGGATTCCCGCCCCTCAGGCTGTTTCCACAGCCCCTGACACGCTCAGGGTATGTTCCTTCAATATCAAGTTCCTCGGCTCATCAAAGAGCAAGGAAGATGCATCCCTCGTTCAGCTCGTGGCGCCATACCACCTTGTAATGGTCCAAGAGCTCGTAGCTCCGCCTTATGATGGAGCCTATCCTGATGGCGTGCCTTATACAGGCGATGTGGAGGCTGCTGGGTTCTTCGACCGTATGAAGGCCGCGGGGTTTCACTATTTCCTGTCGGATGAGGATACGGGCAAGAACACCAACCGTTCGGCAGGCACCAGCTCCGAATGGTCCGTAGCATTCTACAGGCCCGAAGTGCTTCAGGTGGACAGCTCACGCAGCCAGTATGTGTCCACTCCGTTGGTCGCGCATCCAACCTACGACCGTGTTCCGTTCGCTTTCCATTTCACTACTACGGATAGCACGCTCGATTTCACGGTCATCAATGTTCACCTTGCATCAGACGAAGATGCCACCGCCCAGCGAAGGCAGGAGTTGCAGGCCTTGGTGGCCTATGCCGAGGCCAATTATACTTTCGAGAAGGATGTCATCATCCTTGGCGATATGAACATTCAGAATGCAGCAGAGCTTAGCAATGTGCTGCCCCAAGCATGGGTGACGCTCAACGACCAGAGCGCGGTGACCAACGTGGCTGCTGCTAAGAATCCAGCTGCTGGTAAACCATTCGACCATGTGATGTATCATCCTGCCCACACCACCCGCGACCTCGATGCGGCCTTCGACATTCAGGTGGTCGACATCTTCGCGCGATTCTATGCGCAGTGGGCGGCTGCAAACCCGAGCAAGGCAGCCAGTTCCAGTTGGGTAAGTTCGTTCGGGTCGGTCTATTCAGACCATCATCCCGTAACCTTCCAGATGCTGTACGGCATAGGCGATGACGACCGGCCATAGGACCGCAGTGCCCACGCGGTCAGATGCCTACTTCCACCTGTAGCAGTGCTCCCCAGCGGTTGCCCGGGGTATATAGAGCGTAGTTGCCGCCCCTCACCGTGTAGTTCACATTCAGCTGCACCTTGATGCGATGACCGTTCACATACTTGGTAGCACCAATCTCTGCTACTTCTGTCTGCTGCTCCAGATGGGCGATATCAGCGTGGGGAACAATGATGGAATAGCGCATGGCCAGTTCATAATACTTTTCGAAAAGGTAAGACGTCTGCGCGTTGATGCCCCAACCTTTGTAAACATGGCGTGTAAGGGTGCTGTCCTCGTTAAGGGTGATAGGGTTGTCGGCATTGCGGCTCATGAATTCGCCAGCAAGGGCCCATCCCTTGTATTTGAGCAGTGCATCGGCAAAGAAGGTGCCTATGTCGCGCGCTTCATAGAGGTCTTTGCCAAGTTGGCCTCCTGTGCGGATGGCCTTGCTATTGTGCGAATAGCCTGCTCCGAGGGCCAGTTTGGGCTTGGGCTCGCGCTCCATGTCGCCTTCGCTGTAGTCGCCTCCGTTGGTGAAAAGGCCCAAGGATAGCAGCTCACCCCGGAAAGTATAGGCCAGTCCGTTGTCGGTGAAATTGACACTACGGCCATCACCTGTCGACACCGCCCCTTTCAGCCCGAAACCCATCTTGCCTATCTTGGTACTATAGTAGGCCTTGAGCCCAAAATCGCGGTCCAGGTTGAAGGTGTTGTTCACCAACGACCTATCGGCAAACTGCAATTGCCCGGAAGAGTTCACCCGCTGCCTGTTGCCAGGCAGTTTGTTCTGTCCGAAGGCCACATAGAAGTTCTTGTGGGGCTTATAGAAGATGACCGCATCGCGGATGATGTTGGCAAAGCCCGAATTCTCAAAGTCGGTATCAGCCCGTGCAAAGGACAGTTGGATACTGTAAGAAAGCTTCTGGTTGATGATGAAGCCATCCACCCGCATCCTCAGTCTGCGGATGCGCGCCTCCACCTCATCAATGTTCAGATCATCGCCAGAAGTGCTGTAAACGCCCATGCGTGGCTGCATTCTGAAGCGGAAACTGATGTAGAACGAAGTGTCCTTCGTAGCGTACTGAATGCCTTTGAAGGTATAGATCATCGCACTCTCATCCAGTTCTGTCTGCGCCACAGACAGCATTGGGAGCAGGCAGATGCATAGCAATGCGAGACAGTGGCGCATGGCGAATGTTATGGAAAGGTTAAGCTGCAAAATTGCACAATAGGTACATGCCCATTTCAGTAACAGGTAGATGAACACGACCTTGGGGCATCTTGCACTTCTTTGCTATGTTCGTCTCTGATTAATAATGGATCAACTGGCGGTCAATGAAAACAGAAGTTCGTGAGCATCCAGTGGTCATGGCTGCATTTCGCTGGTCTGCGCTATTAGCGGTCGCATGTACGGTCATCGCCCTCCTGCTCGACCTGCATCATTGGGCTGTAGATGGCAACCCGTGGCCTACATCAGAACCATGGCGCTTTGCCCGCACTGTGCTATGTGCTGTCCCAGCCTTTTTGGCCATGTACTTGCGCAACAACAGGGACGTCCGTTCGGTGTTTATCGCCATGCTGCTGGCCATTCTGGCCGATCTGTTTCTGGTACTGCTCCACAACCTGATTATCGGCATCGCCATCTTTGCGGTGATGCAGGTAGTGCTTGTCCATAGGCATCTGCGCGGAGGTGCTTTTCATGCCTACTTCCGACCGCCATTGATACGGGCGGTGGCAATTGGGGCAGCAGTGGTCCTTGTAGGCAATGGATTGCTCTGGTCTCCTTTATCGGCAAAGGGGCTGTTCTTGCCTGTTTTCGTCTACAGCACATTGCTGCTCACCTCGGCAGTCACAGCATTCGGGTCCAGGCATACCCAGGTGCTGGCTGCCACAGCTTCGCGTCAGGCGTTCTGGGGTATGGTGCTTTTCGTGCTCTGCGATATCACCGTGGGCATAGGCGCAGCTTTCGGCCATATGCCAGAAGGCGAGTTGGTGCGCAGCCTCACAGGTCTATTCTACACACCGTCACTGCTGCTTTTGGTGCGTTCTGGCTTACATCCTCCAGCCGCTGAATGAGCAGAAAGGCGCATGCCACGCCCTTTCCAGTACTTTCGTAACATCATCTGCATTTGCCCGCACAGCCGGCCATACTATAAGACCGGAAAGACAATACGAATGATAGAGACCATTGCCTATCCCCGCGCTGCGCTCATCGGCAACCCATCAGATGGGTATAATGGCCGTACCATAGCTTTCGTATTCAAAGACTTTGCTGCACGTGTTCAGTTGACCCCTTCCGACCTGTTGCAGATCGTGCCCTGCGACCGCGACCGTATAGCATTCTCCAACATCAACGAATTCACAGAGGAGATCGAGGAGTTCGGCTATTACGGTGGCGTTCGATTGATAAAGGCTACCATCAAGCGCTTTCACAATTATTGCCAAGAGCAAGGCATTGCTCTGCACGACCGCAATTTCACCATCAGTTATGCTACCGACATACCTCATCGGTTGGGGCTTGCTGGTTCGAGCGCCATCGTTACCGCAGCCATGAAAGCACTGATGCAGTTCTATGGTGTGGACATCTCTAGACCGCTACTGGCTAACCTCATTCTGTCAGTAGAGCGGGATGAACTTAAAATAGGTGCCGGATTGCAAGACCGTGTGGCACAGGTTTACGGATGCCCCGTCTATATGGATTTCGATCAGCGCCTGATGGAACTTCAGGGCTACGGAGAATATGTTCCGTTCGACAAAGCGATGCTTCCACCGCTTTATTTGGCCTATCACACCTCCCTGTCAGAGGGGTCGGAGGTTACTCACAACAGGCTAGCCGCCCGTCATGCCATGGGCGAACCGGCCGTGTTGGCCGCCATAGAGCATTGGAAACAGCTCACATCACAGTTCTGGGACAGGTTGAAGAGCGGCAATAAGAACGTGGCCGACCTTATGGACCACAATTTTGATGTGCGCTGCAAATTGGTCGCCATCAGCAAAGGAAACAAGGTTCTTATCGATGCAGCACGCGGGGTAGGGGCCAGTGCCAAGTTCACAGGTTCGGGGGGTGCCATCATCGGCACGTTTACAGACCAGGTCATGTTCCATGAAATTGAAAAGGCCATGGCCAAGGTCGGTGCTGTGGCCATCATTCCCAATATAGCCTGACCGATGAAGCAAAAGGTTACCAAAGCCGTTATTCCTGCCGCTGGTTTCGGCACACGATTATTGCCAGCCACCAAGGCGCAACCCAAAGAAATGCTGGTCATTGTGGACAAGCCCGTGATCCAGTATGTGGTAGAAGAGGCTGTGCAGTCGGGTATTACCGATATGCTCATCATCATCTCGGCAGGCAAAGAGGTGTTGCGCCAACATTTCAGACCTGATATGCAATTGGAGCATCTGCTGGCACACAAAGGCAAGGAGAAGGAGTTGGCCGACATACGCAGACTCAACCATTTAGGCAACATCCAGTTCGCTTATCAGGCTGAACAGAAGGGATTGGGCGATGCTATACTCTGTGCCGAACAGTTTGTGGGCAACGAACCGTTTGCCGTGCTGCTTGGCGATACCATCATCGAGTCGCCTGTGCCGCTCACTTTGCAGTTGGCGCAGGATCACGACAGGTTCCAAAGCCCCGTGGTGGCCCTGCAGCGTGTGCCCATGGCCATTGCGCATCGCTACGGGGTTTTCGTTGGCGATCAGGTGGGCGACAGGATATACAGGGGCAGGGAGGTGGTGGAGAAGCCTGCCAAGGGCAACATCCCGTCCGATCTGGTGTTCTCGGGCCGCTATGTGCTCACTCCCGACATCTTTGCCCATCTGCGCAGCACTGCACCGGGGTTGAACAACGAGGTGCAGCTCACCGATGCCATCCGCACGTTGATGGCCCAACGCGACCTGTACGGACACCTCTTCGAAGGCATGCGCCACGATGTGGGCAACAAGCTCGATTTCATCAAGACCAACCTCCTGCTCGGCCTGAAACGCGAAGATGTGGGCGATGCGTTGCGAGAGTGGTTGAAGGGGATTGCTTGAAACGGCAAAGTTGCCAACCGAAGATTCGGGAAGGTCTATCTGAGTTTTGGAAGGGCCAACATGTGTTCCGGAAGGGTCAACCTGTGTTCCGGAAAGGCCTACCCGTGTTCCACCTGCACAGGCTCCAACCTCGGCACCACCACGTGGATGACGAGCAGGCCCAGCAGATAGGCGCTTGCGGCAATGACAAAAAGTGGCATATAGCCGAATTCCACACGGATGATGCCCGTTGAGGCCGCGAATACGGTTCCGCTCACCGCGCCCGCCATGCTGCCGATGCCCACCACAGAACCCACGGCCTGCTTGGGAAACATGTCTGATGCCAAGGTATACATGTTGGCCGACCATCCCTGGTGCGCGGCCGCTGCCAAGGCAATGAGCGCAACGGCCAGATGCACACTGTCTGTCACCGAGGCGAACACGATGGGCACCACACATAGCGCGCAGAGTAGCATGGTGAGCTTACGTGCCTTGTTCACCGACCACCCGGCACGGATGAATCGAGATGACAGCCATCCGAAGAACACACTCCCAGCATCACTTACCAGATAGATGATGAGAAATGGTATGCCGATGTTCTTTAGATCGAGGGTGGTCTCCAATGCTTCACTGCTATTAAAGAAATCGGGCAACCACGTGAGGTAGAAATACCATATCGGGTCGGCAAAGAACTTGCCTGCGGCAAAGGCCCATGTCTGTTTGTGCCTGAAGAGGGTTTTCCACGGCATGTTGGGCATCACCGTGTTTTCTCCGTCCGACTGGATATGTGCCAACTCATCCTTGCTGACGGATGGATGATGCTCTGGTCGGCTGTACATCATGCGCCAGAAGATGAGCACTACAAAGCCCAGCAGTCCCGTGGCAATGAATGATGTGCGCCAACCGTAGTGCATAGTGATGTATGGGACGGCCAGTGCAGTAACGATGATGCCAATGTTTGCACCTGCATTGAAAAGCCCTGCGGCCAACGACCGCTCTTTGCGGGGAAACCACTCAGCCACGGTCTTCACTGCCGAAGGGAAATGGCCCGATTCTCCCAGACCCAGCATGAATCGCGTGATGCTAAGCCCCCGCACCGAACCTATGAATCCATTGAGCACACCCGCCAGACTCCATACAGTAAGTGCCAATGAGAATCCTTTCTTCGTACCGATGCGGTCTATCACATAGCCGATAATAAGGAACCCCAACGCGTAGGCCGCCTTGAAGGCTGCATCCACATAGCCCATCATCTCTTTGAAGCGGGCAATATCTGCATCTGTGAGCAGCGCATCGGCTGGTAGGCCCAGCATCTCCTTGCGGAACAGCTCATCGATCATGGTGAACGAAAGCACATTCCGGTCTATATAATTGACCGTTGTGGCGAAGAACAACAGGGCGCAGATGCGCCACCTATAGTTGCTGGTCATTGAAGGGGCGGTGTCAAGCGATCAGAGATGCAAAGCGGGCATATGGGGCCGGGATAGGGTAGGGAGGTCATTTCAATCGCTCCAACATTCCTTTGCGTTTTACGATGTTCTTATAGTCCCATTGGATAGCTCTGGACTTTGCGATCCAGCGGGCAAGGTCTGCTTCATTTATCTGTGATGCGGCTGTGAAGTCCACATCAGCAGCTTTGAAGCTGCCGCTGTTGCGCAGCCCATCTTCATCGAATGCTTGGCCACTCCAGAACAATAACCGCACACATCGTTTCAACTTACTATATCCCGCCACTGGATTCCCATCCAGAAACCAAACAGGATGTCCATGCCAGATCTTGTGTTCGGCCTCCGGCAGATGTTGAAACAACTCTCGCGAAAGCAGTGCACAGATCTCTCTGTCTGCGTCTACCTGTGCATCATTGTAGGCTTCAATATCTTTGTTCATCTGTTACATTGCTTGAATGGGTTTATGTCAAACACAGACCACCAAAGTAACTACAAACAGAATTAACCGAAACAAAAAGGCCCGAACTGCGATTGCGGTCCGGGCCTTTGTTACTCTTCGTGGTACTGGATCAGCTACCGAAATCGTCAAACGAAACATTCTCTTTC